>NZ_CANCWK010000001.1:0-100324 GCF_947381495.1 Limosilactobacillus galli
AAAATATAAGAACTTGAATAGCTCTAATTCAAATTAATTAAGCGAATTGACTTCGCAAATGTTTTGCTTCTAATCACCGAAGTGATTGAAGACCCTACACATTTAGTTCGTCAAAACTTTGTTCAGTTTTCAAAGGTCTACCTTGCTGAGTAAACCCAGCAAAATTATTTTATCACATCAGCTTAATCATGTCAAGAACTTTTTTCATTCTAACAATCGCTAAGCAAGCGACTTAAATAATATATCATGTCGTCAGATCACTGTCAACAGTCAATTTTAACAAGCTGTTCAAATTGACGTGTTGGTCACTGACAACGATAACTACTATACCGTGGTCGCCATTCATTGTCAACAGTTTTTTTGGGTAGACGCCATCCTATCAAAAGTTCCTATACTGATTATCCTTTGAAAGCAACCGTTAAAGTTCGCATTATATGATTTATCCATCATAGTAAAAGGCTGGGCGAATCAATTTTGTTCTAAAAGCCAAACAATACTTTTATTTTTCTCTTTCATTCTTTTTTATATATTTCCAAATTACAGTTCACAAAAAGCACTAATCTTGCTAAACTCAAGTATTGTTAACAATAAAAAAGAATAAAGGAGAAAACATTGTCTACATTAATAGATTTCATCCTCCATATTGATGTCCACCTGATTCAAATTGTTAATCAGTTTGGCAATAGTACTTACTTTATACTGCTAGCAATCGTCTTCATTGAAACCGGAGCGGTGATCATGCCATTCCTGCCTGGTGATTCGTTGCTCTTTGCCGCCAGTGCACTAGCGGCAGATCCTCGCTACCACCTCAATATTTGGATCTTTGTTCTGACATTCCTGTTTGCTTGCCTGGCCGGAGACTCGGTCAACTTCTTGATCGGTCATAAAATCGGCAAGAGTCTTTCGAATCATTCACTCTTTGGAAAGCTCATCAATAAGGACAGCTTAGCTAAAGCCGAGGAATTCTTTGAGAAGCACGGTGCGACGGCAATCATCCTAGCTCGATACATGCCGATCATCCGTACCTTCGCTCCCTTCGCAGCCGCTGGATCTGGCTTCCCATATAGCCGGTTCATTCGTTATAGCATTATTGGCTGTACCAGTTGGGTTGCCCTCTGCTGTGCCTGCGGTTACTTCTTCGGTAACCTGCCGTTCGTGCAGAAGCACTTCTCAATCATTATCCTGGCGATCATTGTAGTAACCCTAATCCCGGCGATTGTTGGCTTTATTCGTTCGAAGCTTGGGAAGGCCTAGTTCAAACATCAGCCATCCCCACAAAGTGCCGATCAATAAAAGAGCCACCACTAGCCAGATCATAAATAGGCGCCAGAAGAACTGTTCTGGCATCAAAAGGATGATCGGGTCTCGTTGCGGTGAAAAGAGCCAGTCATGATTAGTAAACAGCACCCGATGCATGGCAACAAAGTCCGCAGAGAAGTTAATCAGCGGAAGCCATGCCAACATTACAATCAAATATAATGACCACTTCAACGGTAAGAGTAAGCGCCACAGCTGCCCTTGCCGTTTTTGTTTATGCACTAGCCAAATGGTGATGACCAGACTAACCCCGCTCACCAATTCACCGATTAACAGTAAATGCCGCACATCACGAAAATGAATGAGCGCCTGGGCAGTTATGGGAATGCTTTGCAATTGAAGGTGCCTTACCCAGGGCAGTTCAAGATAGGCCAATAGCCGCCAGTAATCAGTCTGTACCTGCCCCCGTGTCAAGCAAAGGAGAGCAGCTGCCGATACGTGAATAAACAGCGGTGACAAGTTAACGGTAATAAAAAGGGCAACCCCGATCACAGTCAGCACACATAGTATGACCGTCACGATTGCCCGTAATTGCTTATTCAACTGTCCACTCATCAAGGCTGTTCACCGTATGGGTCGGCTGAACCGGCATTGCCGCCACCTGTTCCGGCGTTGACAGTCCCGTGTAGACCAGCAGGCTGTCCATCCCCGTATTAATGGCGGCACGAATATCCGTGTTGTAGTTATCACCAACCATCACGACCTGGTCTTTGGTCAATCCCGCCTTTTGCAGAGCCATCTTCATGATTGTCGCCTCGGGCTTGCCAATCATAATCGGCTGTTGCTGGGTCGCATACTCGACCAGCTTAACCAGGGAGCCGGCTCCCGGCACCATCCCCCGTTCGTTGGGCAGGTTGCTGTCCGCGTTGGTCCCGATAAAGGTTGCTCCAGCCCGGATCAGCAAAACGGCGGTCTCCAGCTTAGCGTAGGTTACCTGGGAATCTAGGCCAACCACCACATAATCGGGGTGCTGGTCAGTCAACCGGAAGTGACGATGCCTTAAAGCGTCTCTTAAGCCGCTCTCCCCGACTGCGTAAACCCGTCGCCGGTCACCGGCTGCCTTGTCGAGGTAATCGGCAGTCGCCAGTGCAGTCGTGTAGACATTGTCAGCGGTGACGTTGATCTGGTGATTCTCCCGCAGGTTATTGGCCACAAATTCTGGTGTCCGGGTACTGTTGTTGGTTACGAACAGCACCGTCTTCCCAGCATCCTGCAGACGCTTGATAAAACGGGCCGCAGCGGGAATCCGTTCAGTTCCCTTATAGGTGGTCCCGTCAAGATCGATAAAGTATCCTTGGTAATCCTTCATTTTTTTGCTCCTTGTCGACGCTTATGAATAACAAACTTCTGCTGATGATTGCCGGTCTTAACCCGTTCCGCATGCTGGTGGCGGCGATGGCGAACGCCGGGCTGCTTAAGCTTGCGCCGACGTTCCTTAATCACTGGACTCTTCGGCCCCTTCTTCCCCCGCCGACGCCGGCGCGGAACCCACACATCATCGTTGTGAATGATGAAGTAGGCACAGCCAAAGTTACAGTCTTCGTAAAGGTAATCCTCAATCGTATCCACGCCCTGCTCAGGATTGAATTGCGGGTTGCTCTTATCATAGAAGCCCTTGAGGCGAAGCTGGTCGTAGCCCCAGTCGCCGACAATATAATCGTACTTGCTGAGAATATTGCTGAAGCGCTTGGCCAGCTCCTCGCCGCTAAAACCATCCCGATATTCTTTGACCAACTCATATGGATGCCCATTCAGCGTAAAGCGCGTATGGTCCTGGGCCGTGAAGTGGTACAGGTCCGCCCGCTGTTCTTCCCGCTGGTCAATGTAGTCTTGTATTTTTGCTCGGTTCATCCGCATTCCCCTTTATAGTCTGTCTTCATAAATCATACCACAAGTATCACTTCCGCTTGGCAAAGTCAACTGCCTTGCGTTCCACCATCTGTTCAACCTCCGCAAAGTTCAGCGGCTCGCCAAAGGCCGGTTTATCAGTCAGATAAGCTAATTCAGGGCTATCAACGCCCACATTAATGTTTTCCTTAGCGGGAACGGTGTAATGGTGAATATGACCATGAAGGTTGATAATTTGCGGAGCGATCCCCAGCATCATTGGATAATGGGTCAGGTAGTACTGCCGGTGATCATACTTCAGCAGAACCCCCACGTCGTGAAAACGAAACTTAGGCAGGCCGCCAAACTCATAGTTATGTGCCGCTAAGTACTTAAACAGGGTCCGGCTGTCATGGTTCCCCTTGATCAGGACCAGGTGTCCATTGAGGCTGTTTAAGACCTCAAAAACTGCTTCATACGATTTCTTCGCTGGCTTGGTGAAGTAGAGGGCGATGTCGCCAAGATGATAAACAATATCATCCGTCCCTACTTTGTTATTCCAGCTATCGATAATCGTCTGGTTCATCACCTGAACATTTGGAAATGGCCGCGGCGCAAAATCATCGATCCCCAGTAGGTCACTGTGGAAGAAATGCGTATCAGCCGTTACAAATTGCATATAATCACCCTCCTGCTTGTCTTATTATACAAAATAACCTAAGGCTGGACTGTTCCAGTCTTAGGTTATTTTTATTCATTCATCATTTAGAGCTTACTTACCCTGTTCCTTCTTCAGACGTTCAATATCATGAACAATCATTAATTCCTCGTTGGTTGGAATAAGAAGCGTCTTGATCTTAGCGTCATCAGTAGATAGGTCACGTTCAACCCCGTGGCACTTGTTCTTTTCCTGGTCAATCTTGATGCCAAAGTAAGCCAACTTATCGGTAACTAACTTCCGCACTGGAATACTGTTTTCACCAACCCCAGCAGTGAAGACAATCGCATCGGCGCCGCCCATTTCAGCAATGTAGGCACCAACGTAGCGCACGATCCGGTTGACGTACATGTCAAGGGCCAGCTGAGCCTGGTCATTACCCTTGTCAGCAGCGGCCAGGATGTCACGCATATCTGGTGAAAGTTGGGAAATCCCCAGCAGACCAGACTTGTGGTTCAAGATGCTGATCATCTCTTGTGAGGAAACCCCCAGCTTTTCTTGAACAAAGGCAACCAGGGATGGGTCGACATCCCCAGAACGGGTTGCCATGGTAATTCCGGCCAGTGGTGAGAAGCCCATGGAAGTATCGTAGGACTTGCCGCCCTTGATTGCCGTAATGGAAGCACCGGCACCAATGTGCATCGTGATCAGCTTCAGATCCTTGAGCGGCTTACCAAGCATCTTAGCAGCCCGGCCGGCAACGTAACGGTGACTGGTACCGTGAGCACCGTACTTCCGCGCACCATATTTCTCGTACCATTCATAAGGAACACTGTAGAGGGCGTTCATCTTTGGCATGTTAACGTGGAAGGAGGTATCAAAAACAGCAACCGCAAAGGCGTTCGGCAATACCTTCCGGAAGGCCTTGATCCCAATCAATTCAGCGGGGTCATGCAGTGGAGCGTACTCAGATAATTCATCAATCTTCTTGATGACGTCATCATTAATAACTGCCGAATCCTTAAAAAATTCACCACCGGCAACAACCCGGTGACCAACGGCAGTGATCTCGTCGTAGCTCTTGACGATTCCCAGATCAATCAGCTGATCCAAGAGGTAGTTAACAGCGGCACCATGATCAGCAAACGGCTTTTCTTCCTCGTGCTTTTGGCCATCGCCATACTTGATCTTGGCGTGACCCATCTTTTCGCCAATCCGTTCGATGGTTCCTTCAGCAACCACGTCTTCGCTTGGCATATCAAATAGCTTAAACTTTAATGTTGAACTCCCCGCATTAACGGCAATTGTCTTTGACATTATAAAACTGTCTCCTTTACTAAACTAAATTCGTAGCAACCCAGTGATCGATCTCTCCTACAAAGTCGCCAAATTCCTTGGTTTTCTTGAACGATGGGAACTCGCCCAAGAGGACCTTCGTTGCCTGCTTGCTGCCACCGCCATGACGCTGCAGTAAAAGAATCGCCTTTTGCGCTGCCGGGTTGGCAAATAATTCAGCTGGCAGGTTAACGAGTCCCTGCAGGTAAGCGACCGATTGGATCCACTTAACAAATGACTGTGCTTCCTTGGTCTGGAATAAGTTGCTTGGCACCAGGAATACCCCAAAGCCACCAGGCCGCAAGTAATTCATCGACTGTTCAATCAAGAGATGATGAACGTAAGAGTGTCCCTTCTTCGCCCGCGTCTGGTAGTTCTTAGTATTTTGATCCAGCGGATAATAGCCAATCGGCAAGTCAGACACTGCTAAATCACATTGCGGAATATCCAATGCATTAATAGCATCCTGGTGATACAGGTCCACATTCAGCTTCTGCAGTGCGACACTGGCACTTGCAACTTCGAGCATCGCTGAATCATTATCGATTCCATAACCGTGAATTGGCTCTTTGCTTGCCTTTTGCAACTGGTTGATGACTGTTGTCAAAAGGTTGGCTGTGCCCACCGCCGGATCAAAAATACTGTACGACCGGTTGATCTTCGTTACCTTTTCAATCAAAAAGGCCATCAGAAAGCCAATCGTGTCTGGCGTCATCTGGTGGTTAGCTTGAATGGCATCCTTGCGAATAACCTTCAAAAAACTCAGCTGAACCAATTGCCGCAATGCCTCGGCATCTGCGTTGGCGATATCAAGCTGTTGATAAATTTCTTGCAACTTCTTGACCGTTGCTGGATCAGGAACCCCATCTTCAACTTGCACTTCGTTGTCATTGACGTTCTCGATGTTTTCGAGCATGGCATCAAGGTATGAGCTCCGCAATGCGGATCGAAGAATCTCCGTTCCCTGGTCAAACAATTGAAATAATTGTTGTGGTGTTTGCTGTGCCAGTGTTGGTCACCTCCGTTAGATTACAATCATTCCACTTAATAGTTTACCGATTAAAACGAATAAATTCAAGAATCCGCCTTTCACTAAACAATTATTTTTCATTTGATAAGTTATGGGCCGCCTCATGGAGAAACTGCCGGGTCAGCTGATCCTCAATCAGCCATTGTTCAGCGTAGTAATGATATTGCCAAACCACCGCTAAACAGATAACTGCGAGAACAACCATCCCCGTCAGCAGGGCATACCCCCGCCGCCTACTCATGATAGAACTGAATAACCCCTGCCAATTTTTCGCCATTTTCCCGTGTCACCTCCACCAGGACCCGGCGTCCCGGCAATTGCTTAAAAGTACATGCTTCAATCCCGCTGAATAACGGCATATAACCCCCGCGGCTCCACGAGGTTAGGTACAGGTTATCGTTGTGTTTTTGCAAAAGGTAATCCAGATCGGTTTGCGGACTGTGGACCCTGATGTTGTCAACGTGAACCTCCTGCAGGACAAAGTGGTGGCTACCCGCTTCCATCTCTTTTAAGAAGACGTACCAGTCAACCGAACAGTCCAGTGAATGGCGATTACTAGCCGATAGGGCCGTCAGCGACCACCCTGCCAACAGCAGCGTCAAGGCGGTGATGGCCAGTGCAGCAACGCATTCAATAATGGTGAATCCTTTAAAATGTTTCATCTTCGCAGCGACACCACCAATCGCGAATTCCGGTAGACCGTTATCCGATCAGGGCCGGCCACCGCCTTGTATTCCCCACGCTCAATGGCAGCGGGATGTCCCGTGGCCAGCAGCTGGTCACTGCTTTCCTTTGCCAGCCGGGCCGCCATCAACTTGGTATCATGCTTGGCCTGCTGACGGGTCAACTGTTGTTGGCAGGTCAGCAAAGTGATAATTCCTAAAGTCACCACCGCCAGTGCTAAGATGCTATCGGCCATTACAAAGCCGCTAATCCGGTACTTTTTCAAGTCGATAACCTCCCCACGCTAATTGAATTTTCATCAGATAACGACAATGCTTCAGGCGTGATTTAAACTCGATTGTCTGTGGAGCAGCATAGCCAGTCTTGTCAATGATAAACATATCAAATGGTTCAACCTCAATTGTCGGCGGAATGTTCAAAATGGTCCGGTGACCATCAGAATTAAAGACAATTTGCCGGGTACTTAAATAATGCTGAACGGTAGTCGATTGATGCCGAACCTGGGCCGTGACCTGGGCCGCCCGCCAGTCCTGACGCAGCTCATGCCAGAATTGCTGCTCAGCAATTGCCTGCCGGCTCGGCTGAAAAGTTGGCGTAATCACCAGGTAAATGACTGCTACGAGCCCCAGAACCACAATCATCTCAACACTGGTGAACGCCCGCCGGTTCTTCATCGTTGGACCGCCTTCCCATTGACAACTGCAATGTGTTCTTTCTTAGCCTTCTGCACCTGGGCCGCCGTCAGATAATCATGCTGACGGAGCTGGTCCAGACTGACATTGGTGGCGCCGGTTTCGTTTTCGTAAGCATCAACCTGGGTCTGAACCACTGATACCATTGCATCCCGGTGGATTCGGCTGGCGTTTTGCCGCTGGTGAGCAAGGTTAGGCAGGATAATCAGGATCAGCAGGCTGATAATGAACAACACAATCGACATCTCCAGCAGTGTAAAGGCTGGCTGTTTTTTCATCAAATACTTTTTTACCATGTCATGCAACCCCCTGTAAGGAATGATAAATTGGCAGCAAAATACTCAGGTATAGGGCAACAATAATTCCCGCAATCAGGACAAAAATAACTGGTTGGACCCACAGCAACAACCCTTCAATCGCTTTCACCAACCGCTTAAATTGTAGCTGGGCAAAAACAGCTAGTTCGTCGCCAAGTTCCTCCAAAGTGGCACCCTTGTTGATAAAGACAAGCAATTCATCCGGAATGAAGGGATAGTGAATAATCACCTCATCAACCTGTTTGCCCTCCGCCACTAATTCACGGATAATGGCGCCGAACTGGTAAAGAAGAGATTGTGGATCATATTGACCGGTCACCCGGATAATCTCCTTCAGCGATAGGCCATGCCGAAGCATCCCTGCCAGGTTGGTTGTCAGGTAGTAGCCATAATAAAGGCGAAAGCAACGCCCAAAGAATGGCAACCGGCACCGCCACACCATCCGTTGACAGGTTGTTAGCCGCCGCCAGTGCCGCCACTGAAAAGCCCCAATGATCACTAGGCCGGTTAGCAGATACAACCCCAAGTTCAGACTGATCTCGCGCCAAGTCCCGCCCTGCGCATGTGTCTGCCAACTGTTAAGTTCGGGGTAGACGAAAATCACCAGGCCGCTGACGACGATCGCCAGCATTCCTAAAAGGAGGAGCGGGTACTGTAACAATCCCCGAAGTTTACGGCGCTGCCGAGCCTCAGTCAGGCGCAGCGTTCCCAACTCCTTCAGTGTCTGGGGTAAGGCTCCGTGCAGCTCTGCCAGGCGCAACTGATAATACAGGTCTTGACTCACATACTTTTGCAACCCGGTTGCCAGCATCTCCCCCGCCGCCATCTGTTGTTCGACATCGGTTAGCAACGGCTGCAGGGCCGGCATCACCGTTTTGGTAAAGCGCAGGGCATGCTGGAGCGAAAAGCCTACCGTCAGCAAGTCATGAACCAGCAAAAACCACTGGCCCTGGACGAACGGCGTAAACTTAACCGTTTTGGTACTTGGCCGCTTCTTCAGGTGTGATCTGGCCCAGCGATACCGCCTGGTCAAGATAGTGTGTCCACGCATCGGTCATTCCCCTCCCCTGCTGCTTTTTCACTTCTTTTATCAACGCCGTCCCGTTCAACTGGTCAAACAGGACGGCCGGGGTCCCATCGGTTTGCATCAATAGGCGCTGATAGCAAACCCCGGTCATGACCTGCTCAAGATAGTAGGATGGGACTCCCAGCTGAATTAGCCGGGCAATCACCCCGTAGGCATCACGGGCGTGAACGGTGCCCAATACTAAATGCCCGCTCAAGGCCGCCTGAATCGTCATCATGGCGGTCTGGGGGTCGCGGATCTCCCCAATGATAAAAACGTTAGGCCGGTGACGAAGCCCCAGCCGCAACAATTGCTGATACCCCATCCCCGCCAAGTCATTGATCTGGAGCTGGATGAACCGGGGCTCGTTGATTTCTACCGGATCCTCGATCGTCATGACGACCTGCTTACTCGCCAGCTCCCGGGCCAGCCGGTACATTGTCGTCGTCTTCCCCGATCCCATCGGTCCCGCAAAGAGGATCAGGCCCCGGCGGTGCAGCATTGTCTTCAGTTCCTGCCACTGCTCCGGAAAAAGCAGGTGATAACGGTCATCAGTCAGCTGGTAAATAAAACGGACTACCAGCGATTCCCGGCCCTGGTAGTCGCCAACACTGGACAGACGCAGGTTGACCTTTTCCGGACCGCAATGCCAAGTCATCGCCCCCAGCTGCGGCCGACGGTGCTCACTGACGGCCATGTCGGCACGGTACTTCAGGTAGGTAATCAGGCGGCAGCCATAGTCTTGCGGAACCTCTTTGAACAGTTTTAACTGTCCCCGTTCGGCTGCCATGAGCCGGTAATAGTTCTTAAACGGCAGTACATAAAGGTCCGCAATCCGCCGACTGATGATCACGTTCAGGTCCTTTTCAAAGGCTTCCATTATCCATCCCCCCTACTTAATAAGGACGGCAAAGAAATACTTTTAAACGAAAAAAGAGCTACTGAAAATTCAGTAGCTCTTTAGGGGTTCAATAACCCAAATTATTCTTCGTCGTCATCGTCGTCTGGCAGAATACCAGTTTCGTAGATGTCGGCAACATCATCGTTAGCGGTCAATTCATCAATTAAGTGACGGTATTGCTTGACCTTGTCTTCAGGAACGGCAGTCCGGTTTTGTGGGATCATCGTTACTTCGGCCGTATCCAGTTCGTAGCCCTTGCCTTGAAGAACGTCGCGAACACTAGCCATGTTGCTTGGGTCAGTGAAGATTTGGAACTTCTCATCACTGGCCTTCATGTCATCGGCACCAGCATCCAAGGCGTCCATCAACATGTCATCTTCACTGGTATCCAGACCATCACGAAGAATTTCGATCAGGCCCTTGCGATCAAACATGTAGGAAACGGAACCACTAGCACCGAGGGAACCGCCAGAGTGGCTGAAGGCAGAACGAACAGCGGAGGCCGTCCGATTCTTGTTATCAGTCAGTGCGGAAACCATAACGGCAACACCACCCGGAGCGTAACCTTCGTAAGTTACTTCTTCGAACTTGGCACCACCAATACCAGAAGCCTTAGCAATGGCCCGGTCGATGTTCTTCTTTGGCATGTTAGCCGCATGTGCCTTATCAATTACCAAACGCAGTTGAGCGTTGTTCGCTGGATCAGGATCACCTGCTTTAGCTGCTTGGTACAAATCACGTGAGATTTTCTGGAAAATCTTACCACGCTTAGCATCTTGGGCGTTCTTCCGCCCTTGAATGTTATGCCATTTTGAATGTCCTGACATTACTGACTCCTCTTTTCTTAATTAATGTGATAAACAGATAAATTTTAGCAAAGTTTAGTGATTAATTCAAGGTTAACGGCGGGAAAGCAGCCGCCGGCCAAATATCCGCCAGATAAGCAGAATGATGGTAACCACCAGAACCATGCCAATCATCGTCAACGCCGTCCGCATAAAATCAGTTGACAGCTGGGCAACAAAGGCGGTGTAGTCAGGCTGATCGGCCGCAAGCTGTGGGGCCAGCTTGCCAATTGCACCGCACAGGGCCCCATCGATAATAACCGTCCAGATTCCCATCCGGCTGAAGCTCTGCGCAAAGTGACGGCCCAAAACAGCAAGAACTGCTAGTACCATCAGGCCGATCCCGGTTACCGTGAAAATCATATTAGTTGCCACCTTGGCGAGGTGGATTCCGTTTGCCAAACGCGCCACTGCAGGCGTGTTCAATTGCCCATTAACCACACTGTTAATATTTTGGCTCAGCGCAGAAGAAGCTGCACTGCCTACGCCGGCAAGACCATATTGAGCAAGCTGACTATCGGCCGCCGCCCCGGCCCGCTGAGTCACTGTGCTGAGGTCCAGGTGAATATTCTTGCCGGCATAGACCTGGTTGACCGCCTGATTAAGCAGGCGGTCCGTATCCTTATCGGTCAGGACCGAAGTCGGCACCCCGTAACGCTCCAAGGCCCCGTTCACCTGATCGGTAATTGTCGTTTCCACCACTGAGTTTCTGACCTCATGGAGGACAAATTTAGGATTGAGGATGGTCGCATTCAAGATCGCACTCAAAATGAACAGGATCAAGAAGATGGTTCCCCAAAGGTTAAAGAAGTGGTTGCTTTTCTCTGCCGCTGGTTCTGGATCAGAAACCGGCGGCGTGCTGGCCTGTTCGGCCGCTTCCCGCTGGGCACGGATTTCACTTCTGGTTGTCAAATCTTTTTACCGGGTTGACTGCCGGTTTGCAAAGCCGTGATCCAAGATGACATCCTTCTCATCTGCGTCCGCAGCAGAGTCTTTGCCATCCATCAGCTTAGTCAGCAGCCGCATTGCAATCGCACCAATATCATAAAGCGGTTGAGTGATCGAGGAAATCGTTGGCCGGGAGATCTTGGTGTAGGTGGTATCGTTTGAAGAAATGATCTCAAACTCTTCGGGGACCTTGACCCCATTATCAGTCAAGCCGTTCAGCAGACCGACCGCCAGGTTATCATTGCTGATGTAGGCAGCCTTGACGCCTGCTTCTACCAGCTTCTTGGCCTGGTCATAGCTGCTCTGGTAGGTTCCGTCGGTTTCCACGACCAGCTGGTCATCAAAATCAATGTGGCGTTCTGCCAAAGCGGCCTTGTAACCGCGCAGCTTATCATTACCATTGATAACGTACTTCAGGGGACCGGTGACAAAGGCCACGTGATCCTTGGCATTATCCAAAAGCTTCAGCGTGGCTTCCTTAGCAGCGTTTTCGTAATCGATCCGGACGGTTGCCAACTCATCATCGTTTACGACAGAACCGGCCACTACCACGGGGGTGTTGCTGCTCTTAAGCTCATCGCGCAGCTCGTCTGGCATGCTGTAACCCATGAAGATAATGCCATCGACCTGCTTGGCCAGAAGGTTCCGCACCACCTTGAGGACCTTGTCATCATCGTTGTCGGAGTTGGTCAGAATGATATTGTACTTGTACATTGAGGCAATATCATCGATTCCCAAGGCCAGGTCCGCAAAGTAAGGATTGGTAATCCGCGGAATAATAACCCCAACGGTAGTGGTCTTCTTGGAAGCCAGGCCCCGTGCAACTGCGTTTGGCCGGTAGTTAAGCCGCTTGATGACGTCCATGACCTTCTGGCGGGTAGCCGGCTTGACGTTCGGATTACCATTGACAACCCGTGAAACAGTTGCCATCGAAACCCGCGCTTCACGTGCCACAGTGTAAATTGTTACTGATTGTTTCTCCATAAGATAGCCCTTTCTTCACTGATCTTGTCTGTTTTCATGACTTTTCATAACTTTACTAATATATCAGATCAGCCCTCAAATGGCAAACGTTTTCAACAAAAAAATGGCAACTAACTGTCTTTTTTACAGACCGCCAGTTGCCATCACTGATTCTTACCTATTCAGCATCCTTTTTATCCTGATTGTCGGTGGCATCGATCACGATATCATCATCAACAACCGGGTCATCGTTATCATCTGGGTGAGCGGCAGCCGCCAGCTCCCGCCGGATGTCGGCCGTCTCTTGGTCAAAATCATCGTTCGTCAACCGATCGGTAAGGTGGCTGGCCGTCTGCTTGGCCTTATCCTTGGCACCCTTGACGCCATCAACAACTCCGCTGAACCGGTCGCCGGCTTCTGACTCGGCGATCTTAGCATCAACAATGTCGAGGGCATCCAAGGCGTAGTCAGTTGTCCAATCGGCCAGGTCGGTTGCTGTCTCGTTGACTCGTTGCTTTAATGCTGTTTTCTTCTCGTCAGGCAAAAGCTTCCAGGCAGCCGCAGTTACTGCACTGCCCAGGAGTGCCCCGATTAATGCTTTCTTACTCATCTGTCTCGACTCCTTTCTTTTCTGCACGCCGTTTTCTGAACCGCGTAATTCCGTTCACAATCGCAGTCTTACCAACTGTCTTCAACAGCCCCATTCCCAGTTGAGCCTTCTCCCGCCGGGCATTAACCTTTTCCGTTACTTCATGCAGGCTGTCGTTGATATCGATTACGCTCTGGCTGACATCAGCCACCGCCTTGACAGCCGGGTCCAGCTGGCTGGACTTCTTGTTAATGTCTTCCAACAAGGAATTGGTGTTGCCGAGGACATCCTCAACTTCCTTGCTCAGGTTATCCATGTCACGCGTCAAGAGTGTGATGCTGGCGTTGGTCTCCTTTATTGTCTTACTCAATTGTGTCAACACAACACAGGCAAACACAACCAGAATCAGAAAAGCAATGGCAGCAATCAAACCCGCTAATTGTCCAAAAGTCATCGTACTCCTCCTTTGAATCAGTGGTCATCTATATGGGTTATTTACGATTAGAATATCACAAAACGGGGCCGAACGACAATTGTCCTATCGACATTTCACGGCATTCCCTGTTAGAATTGACCTAATTACTAACGAGGGGGAAAATAATATGGCCATCGCTGCCAGCTATGCCCAGTTTAATAAACAAATTGAGGAGGTCCGCAAAGCCTTCACCGACCTGTCTTGGCACCAGATTCTCCAGCAATGCCTGAATAAGCTCCTGTTAATCGTACTGACGTTCCTGCTCTTTGCGGTTATTCTGTGGCTTGGACGGCTCATCATCAATCACTTGTTTCTTGAATCTAACAAGTACCAGCTCCTGAAGAACAGCAACCGGTTGGCTACCATCCGGGCCCTGACCCTTAACATCTACCGCTATACCTGCTACTTCTTCTTCCTGTACGCCCTGCTCTCCGAGATTGGCGTCCCGGTTGGCACCCTGATCGCCGGGGCCGGGATCTTCAGTATCGCCCTCGGGCTGGGGGCCCAGGGATTTGTCAGCGACCTGGTCAACGGCTTCTTCATCCTGCTCGAACAGCAGCTTGACGTGGGTGACATCGTTGAAGTCGATAATATCAAGGGAACCGTCACCGCGCTCGGCATCCGGACAACCAAAGTCACCAGCGCGGACGGGACGCTTAACTACATCCCCAACCGCAACATCACCATTGTTCGCAACTTCTCCCGCAACGACATGGTGGCCAACGTTGATATCTACATCGCCCCCAATGCCGTGCTCTCTGCGGTCAGGGATGTGGTGGTGACCGTCAACAAAAAGCTCATCGCCACCACGCCGGAGCTACGGGCCCAGCCCGTAATCGTGGGACCCGTCACGGTGGGCACCCAACTGGCCTTCCGGGTAACCATCACCGTTGCCAATGGCAGTCAGTCCCGGATTTCCAGCAAGTTCCTGGCCGCCTACTTACAGGCCCTGCACGCCCAAAATATTCCATTATCATGGGAGGGAAATCATCACAATGACCATTAAACTAATCGCTACTGATATGGATGGTACTTTTTTACGTGACGACCATCATTATAACCAGCGCCGTTTCAAACGCCTCTTCCGCCAGCTCCAAAAGCGCAACATCCGCTTTGTAGCGGCGAGCGGCTCCAGTTTCCCCCGGCTGGCGCGGGAATTTCAACCCTACGTTGACCAGATGGACTTCATCTCGCAGAACGGTTCCGTCATCCACCACGGCCATAAGTTTCTCGCGGCCTACCCCATTGAGGTAACCGCGCTGGAGCGGGTGATGCACATCCTCGACCGCTTCTACGGTCCCCAGGATATCAACCAGCTCGTTGTTTCCGGGCCGACCACTTCCTACGTTGACCAGCAGATGGATACCAAGAACTTCGCCATCGTTAAGCTCTTTTACGAAAGGGTGGTGCGGGTCCCGGATATCCGCCAGGTCTTCAGTGAATATCCCGACGAACGTTTTACCAAGATCTCAATCAACTTCGCGCCCCACATTGACCTCAATAGGGTGGCAGCCGTGATGGACGGCTACCTGCCGCCTTCTTTGATCGTTGAGAACTCGGGTTTCAACACTGACCTGATCGGCAATGCGCAGGGAACCAAGCGTAATGCCTTGGCCGTTCTCCAGCACCGTCTCCACCTGCGTGATGATGAAATCGTCACGTTTGGCGATAATGAAAATGACCTGGGGATGCTGGCGATGACCTCCCGGAGCTACGCCATGCAGAATGCCAACCCGGTTATCAAGCTGCAGGCTGCTCACACCACCGACATTGATAACAATCATGACGGGGTACTTGAAACCATCGAACAACTATTGAAAAACGATTATTAAATACGAAAAGGACCAGCGGAATTTTGTGCTGGTCCTTTTTATTATTTATCTTGAATTTGATAGAAATGATCAAAGTTATGCACGGTATAATTTACTGCCTTCAGCAACTCACGCCGGGTGACAATTCCCCGGAAATGCTGCTTGTCATCCACCACCGTCAGGAAGGACTGGTCGATCAGCAGGTGAAGGTTCTCCTCCACGTCAAAGGGATCGGTAATCGTCGGGGCATCCGTCTGCATGACGTCGCCAACCACAAATTGCTGCAGGCGGTTAACGGCGATCCGCCGGGTGTCCAGCAGACGGTCAGTGATCATCGCCAGTGAGATCAGTCCCCGGTAGCGATTATCGTTATCAATCACCACAATCTTGGCGTAGCGATCCTTGGTCAGAACCAGGAAGGCATGGTCCAGGCTGTTGGTTACATTGACGGTGGCAACCAGACTCGCGGGAATCATGAATTTCTGCTTGTTGGTCAAGAGCATCTGCTGCAGGTGTTGGTCAATCACAAAAAGGGCCTCCTAACGATTAAAGACAAAGTGCAGGTCGGCAACCGGCTGGTTATCACGGGTGTAGTAGTCAACGCTGAAGCGCTCATCGTCAATCCCGACTACTGCATAGGTTCCGCCAAGTCCAGCATACTGTCCCCGCGGCAGACTGATGCTGCCGGGGTTGATCATCAGCATGCCGTCCTCGACCGTCACGGCGAGCTGGTGGGTATGACCGTAGCAGACCATATCTGCCCGTTGTTCCTGCCCCTTAAGCATCAAGGGCGTGAGCGTGGAATTGACCTGGTAGCGGTGGCCGTGGGTAGCGTAGATTCGCCGCTTATCCTTTACAACCGTCTGCTCCAGCGAATATTCCAGACCCCAGTCGTTATTTCCCTGCGCCGCGACGTCAAAGCGCTGCATCACCGGCAATGTCGGTACCATTTCCGAATCGCCGCAATGAATCATGAAGTCCACCCGGTCCTGCCAGGACTGCGTTACCTGCTCCAGGATCTGCTGATCACCGTGGTTATCACTGATAATTAAGGCCTTCATCATGCTTGCCACCATTCTGGGAATTTGGCCATGAACTCACGCAAAGCGGCCCCCCGGTGACTGATGGCGTTCTTCTGGTCCGCCGTCAGCTCAGCCATCGACTTGCCCAGCGATTCAACGAAGAAAAGCGGGTCATAGCCGAAGCCATTCTCCCCGTGGCGCTCGCGAAGGATCCGGCCATCAGCCCGGCCGTTAGCAACCAGCTTGGCCCCATCCGGCTTCAATGCCACAATAGTTGTGTGGAAGTGGGCGGTCCGCTTTTCATCGGGCACATCCGCCAGCTCATGCAGGAGCTTGGCGTTATTGGCCGCATCGTCGTGGTCCCCAGCGTACCGGGCAGAGTGGATGCCCGGCGCCCCGTTTAAGGCATCGACCACTAGACCCGAGTCATCAGCCATCACGGGCAGGTTCAGGGCCGCCATCACGGTTTGGGCCTTAATCGTCGCGTTTTCTTCAAAGCTGGTTCCATTCTCATTGATCTTGATCGGCGCAAAATCAGCCAGTGTCTTCACCGTGATGCCATGCGGGGCGAGCATCTTCCGGTATTCCCGGGCCTTGCCGGCGTTCTTGGTAGCAATTACTAATGTGGTCATCTGAATATCCTTCTTTCTACAAGTCAACGTGGTCGCAACTGGTAAACTGGCCAGCAAGCCACTTCTCGGCACCAGCAACCAGGTCGGCCCGCTCACCGGTTGTGTACAGTCTGATCATACCGGACGGCTTATCCGTCAACAGTCCGTGCTTGGTCAGCAGCTCCTGTGCCTGCTTGATCGTCTCGTAGGCCGGATCAATCAGCAGGACGCCGTCACCCATCTTCCGTTGGATCTCAGCCGCCAGGAATGGGAAGTGCGTGCAGCCCAGAATCAGGCCATCAACCGGGTGCTGGTCAAAGTAGGCCAGCTCCGTGTCAACGGTCTGCTGAGCAGTTGGCGTCCCGGTCAGGCCATGCTCAACAATCGAAACCATGGGCTGGGCCGCGTGGCTGTAAACTGTCATGTTGGCGTCGAACTGGTGGAGGGTTCGGGGGTAGGCCCCCTTCTCAATTGTTGACGCGGTCCCGATTACCCCGACCGTCTTCAGGTGGTGGTTAACCGCTGCGGTGGCGCCCGGTTCAATCACCCCGATCACCGGTACCGGCAGTTCGCGCTGAAGCAGGGGCAGGGCCGCCCCCGTGGCCGTATTGCAGGCGATGATCATCATCTTGATGCCTTGGTCCACCAGAAAGCGGCCAATCTTCAGCACCAACTGCTGCAGTTCTTCCTGGCTCTTGGTCCCATAGGGAAAGTGGCCCTGGTCCCCCACAAAAATGAGTGATTCATCGGGAAGCTGCTTATGCAGGACCCGCATTACTGACAGGCCGCCCAGTCCCGAATCCATTAAGCCAATTGGCCGTTCATCCATTTTATTCACCTCATTATTATCATTAACAATTCAATTTCATCCGTTTAAAATTGCTTGAAACTATATTATGGTTTTCAATCGCAAAATTTGCAAGTTTTAAAAATTTTTACTATTACCACCGTCATTTTTAAGTATAATAGGACTTGATTGCGATAAAGGAGTTAAAAATATAATGAGTCAAAAACGTTATGATCAATTGCTAGCCAGTCATCAAGGGCTGATGAACGGGACCCTGCGCGACGTCATCCTGCCAAGCATTCTCGGCAAGGAAGCCGACGACATGCTCTATTGGATCGGCAAGGATCTCGCGCGCGAATACCCCGTCGCCACCCACGACGATCTCATCATTTTGACTCATCAGCTGGGCCTGGGCGAACTCAAGCTGCAGCGACATGATAAGGCCAGCCAGGTCTGGCGGCTCGGCGGTCCGCTCGTTGCCGAACGGATCCACCGCGACGAGGAGCAAACCTCCTTTGGCCTGGAGCTGGGCTTTCTGGCTCAGGAAATTGAGTTTCAGCTCGGCACGGTGGCCGAGGCGGAGCTTTCTGACCGCCACCACGAATACGTCGACATCACCGTCCAAAACGATCCCAAAACCGATGCCGATAGTGAACGAAGCGAGCTGGTGACCTTCATCCACGTTACCGCCCCGCAGAAAGATGAAGAAGCACCCAAGAAAAAGCACAAGCACTCACTGCTTAAAAAGAAACACAAAGAATAGTAAAAAAGCCCTGATGAACGAAGCGCTGTTCATCAGGGCTTTTGTGTTAGTTAGGCCGTGTATTGTTGCAGAATCTGCTGAAGCTGTTCCTTTGGGTGGTAACCGACGATCTGGTCAACTACTTGTCCATCCTTCTTGATCATCAGGGTTGGGATACTCATAATCCGGAACTTGCGGGCGGTATCCGGGTTCTGGTCAACATCCATCTTGTAGAAGTTAACTCCAGCCATCTCCTCGGATAATGCCTCAACTACCGGTGACTGCATCCGACATGGGCCGCACCAGGTTGCCCAGAAGTCAATCAGAGCGACCCCATTTGCAGTATCTTTTTCAAAACTTTGATCAGTTGTTACGTTAACAGCCATTAGTTTTTCCTCCTATTAAATTGATACTTTCATTCTAGCAGAGGCCAATTACCCTGTCACGAATTCTGCTTACTTTTTATCGGTTAATTACAGGTTAACAATGGTTGCCCCATCGCCACCGTTGTTTGGGGCGGCGTAACTGAAGGACTTGACCCGCGGATTACTCTGCAGGTACTGCTGGGTTCCCTTCCGTAGGGCCCCGGTTCCCTTACCATGAATGATGGTAACTGAGGACAGATTGTTCAGGAGGGCGTGGTCAATGAAGTCGCTGAGCTCGCTCATCGCCTGTTCATAGCGGTGTCCCCGCAGGTCAAGCCGGGCTGAGGTGTGCCGGGTCTGGGTAGTGTGAACCGCGCTGGACCGCCGCGTCGCCTTTTCCTTTGGCAGAGACTTCTTATCAACCTTTTCCAGGTCGCGTTCGTCGATCTCCATCTTGAGAATCCCAATCTGGACTTCCCACTTGTGGTTGCCGCGCTTATCCAGCAGCTCACCATACTGGCCATACGACTTGACCATCACGGCATCCCCCTTGTGAAGGTCGTGCTTAGCCTTGGCCCGCTTGAGGACACTGTTGTGCTTAAGCCGCGGGTCCTCCTGGTGCAGGGCATTCAGGGCCCCCTGGGCGTCAATCAGCTGGTTCTCCTTAACGTTGGCCCCTTGCTGCATCTCCAGCTGGCGGAGGTGATGGATGATGCTATTGGCCTTGCGCTTGGCCATTGATACCTGGTGGTTGGCCTTAGAGCGGGCCTGGTCGAAGAGCTTGTCGCGCTGTTCGTTAAACCGGGTCAGCTTCTCATCCAGCTCCTTTTGGGTCCGTTCATTATCCGCTACCAGCTTGGTCAGCCGTTCGTTCTCCTCCCGGGCGGCCTTCCGCTGCGCCACCAGGTCACCGATCATCTTGTTGAGGTCCTGACTGTCATCACTTACCAGGGACCGGGCCTCATCAATTACGGCCGCATCGATTCCCAGTCGTTGGGCAATCTCAATCCCGTTGGAGCGACCAGGGATTCCCAACATAAGGCGGTAAGTCGGCTGAAGGGTTTCGGTGTCAAACTCCATGCTGGCGTTGATGGTCTTGGCCCGGTCGTACCCATAGACCTTCAGCTCTGGGTAGTGGGTCGTAATGACTACCGTGCTCCCCTTGCTGCCGATCTGGTCCAAAATGGCCATGGCCAGGGCGGCCCCTTCCTTTGGGTCCGTCCCGGCACCAAGTTCATCCAGCAGGACCAGGCTCCGGTCGGTGATCTGATCCAGAATGGCCTTCACATTATCCATGTGACCGGAGAAGGTCGAGAGGTTCTGCTCCAGTGACTGCTCATCCCCGATGTCGGCGAAGATGTTATCGAAGACGCCGATCGTGCTCCCTTCCTCAGCTGGAATGAACAAACCGGACTGCCCCATCAATTGGATCAAGCCGAGGGTCTTTAAGGTGATCGTCTTCCCACCGGTGTTTGGACCGGTGATCACGATGGCCTGGTAATCCTCGCCAATCTTGATGTCGTTAGGGACAACTTTCTTGGGATCAATCAAGGGGTGGCGGGCACGACGGAGATTGACGTGGTTCTCCCGACTGAGCAACGGCAGGCTGGCCTTCATATCGTGGGCCAGGGCCGCCTTAGCATTGATGAAGTCGAGTTTCCCCAGTACCCGTTCGTTATTCTGAATATCATGCCGGTATGGGGCAATCAAAGCCGACAGCTCGGCCAAGATCCGTAACATTTCCTGGCGTTCCTCAATCTGAGCCTGGCGCAGGCGGTTGTTGTACTCAACCACCCCAGCTGGTTCAATGTAGAGGGTCTGCCCACTGGCACTCTGGTCGTGGACCACTCCGCCCAGTTTATTCCGGTAACGGGCCAGGACCGGCACAACGTAGCGGTCATTTCTGATAGTTACCACCGGTTCACTCAGGTACTTGGCACCCTTTCCCCGCGTGTAACGTTCCATCTGCTGGTGGATCTCGCCTTCCGTCTTCACAATCAGCTGGCGAATGCCGTGCAGCTTGCTGGAGGCTTCATCATTCAGTCGGCCATCCGGGTCCACCGAACGGACCAGTCGCTGGGTAATTGAAGGGATCGTGACCAGCCGGTCGACCAGTTGGTCCAAGACCCGTAACTTGATCTTCTTTTCCCGCAGCTCGTCGAAAAAGTTCTTCACACTCATACTGGTCTGCAGGACCTTGGTCACCTGGGCCAGCTCTGTGCCGTTCAGGTTGGCGCCGATCTTGAGCCGCTTCATCTGGGGCTGAATATCGGCCAGTTTGGGAATCGGAATGCCGCCTTCAAGCCGCAGGATATCGGCACCATCAGTGGTCTCCGTCAGGTATTGCTGTACCCGGTCATAGTCGCCCTGCGGCACCATCCGTTCTAGCTCATGATGACCAGCTGCCGAAACCAGGTAGTGGGCCAGCATCCCCTTGATGCGTGCAAATTCTAGTGTTTCCGTAATTTTGTGGTTCATTCTCACTCTTCCTTTATTTAATAAGCGTATTGATCATTAATTGGGCCAGGGCCGGTGTTTGATTGATCATGAACTGAGCCAGCCCCGAATTGGCAAGCTGCAGCTGCCACCAGCCAGCTGGCCATAGCTGCAAGATCACCAGGGCCACGTAGATTATCACGTAGCCGATTACCAAAGATAATATTCCCCCGGCGAGCCGGTCAAAGGTACCGATAATCGGCAGCCGCTTGATCCAGCGCAACTTGCCGATCCCCCAGTGACAAAGGGCCGAAACCAGGGTGAAAATCGCCAGGAAAGCAATCCCGTTATAGAAAAAAGTGTTATTGTTGACCGCTCTCAGAATCATGGTGGAGTATGCCGCACTCTGGCTGACATCGGGCAGCAAACTGCTAAGGCCGCCGCCAATCGCCCGCGCCCCCCACTTGGCAACCAGCCAGCTGACCAGGTAGGTTCCCGTATACAGGGCCATCATCAACAGGCCGCGGCGGTGGCCGTTGATGAAGCAGCCGATCAGGATCAAAATAATTAATGTTGTCAGAATCATGTTATTACCCTATCGATAGAAAAGGGAAGCGACAGCACTATAGCTGTCACTTCCCGATTACTCACTATATTTTAAGCATTGAAGTTCCCGTCATCATCGAGGAAGGTGTTAAGGACCTGTTCAACCATGTCCCATTCCTTGTCATCCTCAATTGGTACTAAGTCCTGGCCATCGCCGTCTTCGTTATCTGCAACGATGTAAGCCTGGATATCAACCGAATCATCATTCTCCTGCTCGGCAGGGTAGATAAAGATGTAGGACTTGCCATAATCATCAGAGTCAAAGGTGAACAGCTCCTTGAAAAGCTGTTCGTTACCGTCCTCGTCGATCAGGGTGATTAAGTTTTCATCGTTATTAGATTGTTGTTTGCTCATATGAATTCATCCTTATTTTAATTTCTGGACTAAGCGGCCGTGACGATCCAAGTAGCTCTGCAAGATAAAGGTTGCAGCAACTTCATCGATCACCTTTTTTTGTTTGGCCCGGGAAATGTCGGCTTCTTCGACCAACATCCGGTGAGCCTCAACGGTGGTTAGTCGTTCGTCTTGGAAATCAACGGGAATATCAGGAAAACGTTGCAAAAGGAGTTCGCCATAGTGCTTAGAAGCATCAACCCGCGGCCCCTCGGTATTGTTCATGTTCTTTGGCAGGCCGACCACGAAGCCGGCAACCTGTTCTTTTTGGACCAGCTCAGCGACGCGGTCAATCCCAAAGACTTCATTGTCTTCGTCGATGGGAATAATCTCAACCGCCTGCGCTGTCCATCCCAGGGGGTCACTGACCGCGATCCCAACCGTCTTTGAACCGACATCCAGACCCATTAGTCTCATTTGGTTTCACCGTTATTCTTCAGATACGACACAACTAATTCCTCAATGATCTCGTCACGCTCGTGCTGGCGGATCAAATTCCGGGCATCATTTAAACGGGGAATGTATGCCGGATCACCAGACAGAAGGTAGCCCACAATCTGGTTGATCGGGTTGTAGCCCTTCTCCTCTAAGGATTCATATACCGTCTTGAGGGTATCCTTGATATTCTTCTGTCGTTCCTGACCAAAGTCATAGAACATTGTTTCATCATTATTGGTAGTCATAAATCGTCACCTCCGGCTAGTCTCTTAGCTATATATTTTACTATAAATATTGCTAAATCACAATTGTGACGTTTTCGGGGACGAAAAAAGGATAACCAGGTTCCCCCGGTTACCCCTATTACGGTTACTTATTCATGTATTCCTTAGCGAGTTTCAGCGCATCCTGAATCCCGGCTGGGTTCTTCCCACCGGCCTGGGCCAGGTTTGGCCGACCACCGCCGCCACCGTTGATGGCCTTGGCAATGGACTTGATCAGGTCGCCAGCCTTTAAGCCGGCCTTGACCTTGTCGTCACTTACGGCAACCAACAAGTTGGCCTTGTCACCGTTGGCCGTTCCAAGAACCAATACGTCGGAGAGCTTCTTAGCCCGCCAGCTGTCGGCCAGCTGACGCAGTTGGCCCATCCCGGCAACCTTGACCTCAGCGGCGATCAGGCTCCCCCGCTTGGTGTCCTGAACGTTTTCAAAGACGTTGTTAGCCTGTTGAGCAGCGATCTTGGCTTCCAGAGCGGCACTCTTCTTCTGGGCTTCCTTCAGTTCAGCCTGCAGAGCAGCAACCTGGTGAGGAACCTCCTTGATCTGGGCAGTCTTCAATTCTGCCGCCGTCTGTTCCAGCAGGTTATCGCGGTCTTGGAGGAACTTGAAGGCGTCGCTGGAGGTAACGGCTTCGATCCGCCGAACACCGGCACCAACCCCACCTTCGGAAATGATCTTGAAGAGCCCCAGTTCGTTGGTGTTCTTGACGTGGTCACCACCACAGAATTCAGTGTTGTAGTCACCAATCTTAACGACCCGGACCTTGTCACCGTACTTGTCGGAGAAGAGGGCAATGGCACCCATCTCCTTGGCGGAATCAATGTCGGTCTCAACGGTCTTAACCGGAATTTCCTTCCAGATCTGCTCGTTGACCATCTGTTCAACCGCCTGCAGGTCCTTGGCCGTAACCTGCCCAAAGTGGTTGAAGTCAAAGCGCAGGTAGTGTTCCTCAACCAGGGAACCAGCCTGCTGCGTGTGGCCACCCAGAACGTTCCGCAAGGCTTGGTCAAGCAGGTGCGTGGCGGTGTGGTTCTTCTCGATCTTCAGGTGACGCAGCCGATCCACAACCAACTTGTAACGGGCACCCTTCTTCAGTGGGGCCGTCAGTTCAACCCGGTGCAAGTTCTGCTGGTTTGGTGCGTGCTGAACGTCGACAACCCGGCCGACCTTCTTACCGTAGTTGTCGATGATGTCTCCAGTATCGGCAACCTGGCCACCCATTTCAGCATAGAATGGGGTGACGTCAAAGATAACCTCGATGTCCTTGTCGTCAGCGTCGGCAGAGTCTGCCTGCTTGCCATCATGGGCCAGCCCAATGACCTTGGCATTGTCCACCGTCAGATCAGTGTAGCCAACGTACTTGCTGTCTTCCTTGAAGTCCGTCCACAGGTCAGTTTGAACACCCATTCCGTTGTCCATGTCACGGGCGTTCCGGGCCCGGTTCTGTTGTTCAGTCATAGCTGCTTCAAAGCCCTTCTGGTCAACCGTCAGGCCCTCGTCACTAGCGTATTCCTTCGTCAGTTCAATTGGGAAGCCGTAAGTATCATAGAGCTTGAAGGCCGTCTTCCCGTCGATCTCGTTGGTACCGTTCTGCTTGGCTTCAGCGATCACGTTGTTCAAGAGGTTCAAACCACCGTTCAGGGTTGCACTGAAGCGGTCTTCTTCGGACTTGATGACGGAAGCAATGTAGTCGGCATTCTCCAGGACATCTGGGTAGTAGTCCTGCATGATCTTGCCAACCGTTGGGACCATCTTAGCCAGGAATGGCTTGTCGATGCCCAGCTTCTTGCCGGCAACCACGGCCCGCCGGAGCAGACGCCGGATGACATAGCCCCGACCCATGTTGGATGGCAAGGCACCGTCACCGATGGCAAAGGTGATTGTCCGGATGTGGTCGGCGATGATCTTGAATTGGATATCGTCTTCCTTGTTTACGCCGTACTTCTTTGTTCCGCTGAACTCTTCGGTCTGCTTGATCAGCGGCATGAAGAGGTCGGTTTCAAAGTTGGTTGGGGCGTTTTCAAAGATGGAAACCACCCGTTCGAGCCCCATTCCGGTATCAATGTTCTTGTGCGGCAGCGGCTCGTAAGTATCCTCAGGGGTGTGGTTGAACTGACTGAAGACGATGTTCCAGATTTCCAGGTAGCGTTCGTTTTCTCCACCCGGGTAGTTCTCCGGATCGTCGTCAGCCAGGTTGTTGAATTCCTGACCACGGTCATAGAAGATTTCGGTATCAGGACCGGATGGACCCTGACCAATGTCCCAGAAGTTATCCTCGTCCGGGATCAGGTGGTCCTTAGCAACCCCGACTTCACGCCACTTATTGTAAGCGTCGTGGTCCTTTGGGTAGTAGGTGATGTAGAGCCGCTCGGGGTCAAAACCGAACCACTTGTCGCTGGTCAGCAGTTCCCAGGCCCACGGAATAACCTCGTTCTTGAAGTAGTCACCAACGGAGAAGTTCCCCAGCATTTCAAACATGGTGTGGTGCCGGGCAGTCTTCCCAACGTTTTCAATATCGTTGGTCCGAATACTCTTCTGTGAGGAGGTCATCCGCGGGTTTTCCGGAACAACCTTGCCGTCAAAGTACTTCTTCATCGTAGCAACTCCGGAGTTGATCCACAGCAGGGTTGGGTCATTGACCGGAACCAGGGATGCACTTGGCATGATCTTGTGCCCGTGTTCTTCGAAGAACTTCAGGTACATCCGCCGAACTTGAGCACTGTTCAGCTTCTTCAACTTTTTCATGATATCTCCCTTTCCAAAAACAAAATCCATCCTTGCGATCAGAGACGCCGGACGACGCGGTACCACTCTGTTTGCAACGATGGATTTCGTTTACCTCTTATTTCTCGACTAACCGCCGAGTTGAATATCAAATTTTATGAATGGGGAGCACCCGCCAGACATTCATCGGCCGTCACAGCAACCCGACCGTTTCTGAAAATCGTCCCTGGTGGACATATCCCAAACAAGCCATATTATAGCGAACTTAACCGCTAAAATCAACGGGCATTCCGTTCCCGACGGTGCTGACGTTGACGCTGACGCTTGGCCTTGCGAATCTTGTGACGGAGCTCCAGCTTGCGTTTCTGCTGCTCGTCTTTCTTGATGGCCCGCTTGATCCGCTTCTTGTAGCCCGGCTTGACCCGCTTCTTGGTCTTCTTGACAAAGCCTTTCATTGACGGATCCAGCTCCGCCTGCTTACGCCGGTACTTCTTCCGCCGGTTCCGGTCGTGGGTGGTTACCAAGCGGCCGCCCCGGAATTCCTTTGGGATAAATTTGATTCCCCGCTCTTCCAGCTTATCGATCAGGTCATCCTCAGCTGGTGCGTACAGGGTGATGGCCGTCCCGTTCATCCCGTTGCGGCCAGTCCGCCCTACCCGGTGAACGAAGTATTCGAGGTCGGTCGGGATATCATCGTTGATCACCAAAGAAACCCCGTCGATGTCAATCCCCCGGGCAGCCAGGTCGGTGGCCACCACGTATTGATAATCCAGGTTACGCACCTGCCGCATGGTCCGCTTCCGCCGGCGGGCCTCCAAGCCCCCGTGGATCATAGCCACCTTGAGGCCCTGCCCCTCCAGGTAGCGGGTCAGTTCCTCGACTCTTTCCTTAGTGTTGGCAAAGACGAGGGCCAGGTATGGTTCTCCCATCGTCAGGAGCCGGTAGATCAGCTGGTTCTTATCCTGGCCCTTGGTTGACATCAGCCAGTTCTGGACATCAGGGTTGATGACCGCCTGGGTCGGGATCTCCTCAACCTGCGGGTTAGCCATGTACTTCTTCAAAAACGGCCGCAACTTCTTCGGAATGGTTGCCGAGAAGACCATCATCTGCAGGTCCTCAGGGAAGTTGCTGGCGATCTGGTCAACCTGCTCCAAGAAGCCCATGTCCAGGGTCATGTCCGCTTCATCGACCACGAACATCGTTGCCGTGTGGATATCGAGTGCCTGGCTCTTGATCAGGTCCAGCACCCGACCGGGCGTCCCGATTACCAATTGTGGCTGTTTTCGCGCTAGTTGGTCGAGCTGGTGCTGCTTGTCGGTCCCCCCGACGTAATTATGAATGGTCAGCGGTTGCGGGGCGAACTTGTTCAGCTGCTTGGCCGCCGCGTAGATCTGGTAGGCCAGTTCCCGGCTGGGGGTGGTAATCACCGCCTGGACCGCCTGGACTTCAGGGTCAATCCGGGCAAAGAGCGGCAAAAGAAAGGCGTGGGTTTTCCCACTCCCGGTTGCCGATTGGCCGACCACGCTCTGCCCCTTCAGGACGTCGGGGATTACCCGCTCCTGGATGGCAGTCGGCTGGTAGAAGTTAATCGCTTGAACCGCCTTGATCAGGTACGGCGGCAGCTTAAAATTCTTAAACTTATTTTCAGTCATTAGTCAGTTCCTTTCGGTTATTTCGTTGCGTAATCCGTTGTCAGCTGGTCAAGCTCACTGATCACCTGCTTGATCTCTTCTTGATCCTTGGCCTTGGCACCGCTGGCGAGCTCGTGGCCCCCGCCATCATGCTGCTTGGCGAGGCCATTGATAGCAGGGCCCTTAGAACGCAGCCGGATCCGGTAGTGGCCGTCTGCCTGCTCGACAAAAATTGCCCAGGCACTGACATCCTTGATCCGCCCCGGCAGCGAAACCACGGCAGAGGTCCCGGCCTCGGTCAGGCCAAACTTGTCTAACAGTTCATTGGTTAAGACCACATAGGCAGCCCCATGATCCAGGATGGTCAAGTGTTCATAAACGTATGCGGACAGCCGGGCCAGTGGCAGGGTGATTTCATTCTCCCGCCGGCTGATGGCCGCGGCATCGGCACCGGCCGCCATCAGGGCACCGGCAACCAGCATCGTCCGCGGCGTCGTGGCGGGGTAAAGGAAGCGTCCGGTATCACCGATAATGCCGGCATAGAGGGCACTGGCCGCCTTCTTGGGCAGCTTCAGTTCCTTGGCAAAGTGCTGGTAGAAGGCGTAGATCATCTCCGAACAGCTGGAGGCATCCGGTTCAACCCACATCAGGTCGCCAAACGGCTCGTCGTTCGGGTGGTGGTCAATCTTGATCAGTTCGTCCCCATTGTTGAAGCGCCGGTCATCAATCCGGGGAGCATTTGCAGTGTCGGTAACAATCACCAGGGCATCGTCGAAGATGTCGTTATCGATCTCGTCCATCGTGCCGATCCAGTCAAAGCCGGGGATGTGCTTGCCGACCACGTAGATCTGCTTGTAGGGAAAGGAGGCCTTCAGGATTTCAGCCAAGCCCACCTGGGAACCGATGGCGTCCGGATCAGGACGCTGATGCCGATGGATAATGATTTTGTTGTACTTCTTGATTTGTGCGAAAATTGCTGCTAATTGATCAGCCATAATTATTTACCCTCTTATCCAAAATTTCTTCTAACAATTAAGTATACCAGTAATCGCCAGACGGGCCAATTTTTAAAACAAAATACCCCCTGCCGAATTGCAGGAGGTATTTTGATCAAACTAATCGTCTGATTAGTTCTTCTTAGCAGCGTCCATTGCGTGGCCACCGAAACCGTTCCGCAGTGCTGAAACGACCTTTCCATCGAAGGAGTCGTCTTGCATTGAACGGAACCGTTGACTTAATGCTTCGTAGATAACTGGCGTTGGTACTTGCTTGTCCATTGCGTCCATCAGGGTCCAGTGAGCTTCACCAGAACTGTGCATCCGACCAGCGATCTTGTCCAGGTGTGGGTCTTTTTCAAAGGCTTCTTGAGCCAATTCCATCAGCCATGAACGGATAACAGAACCGTGGTTCCACATCTTGGCAACAGCGGCGTTGTCGTAGTCAAAGTCAGAAGCTTCAAGAACTTCGAAACCTTCACCCATGGCTTCCATCATACCGTATTCGATAGCGTTGTGAACCATCTTGAGGTAGTGACCGGAACCAGCCTTACCAGTGTAAAGGTAGCCGTCCTTTTCAGCAATTCCATCGAACAGTGGAGCAAGACGTTCGTTGAAGATGTCTTCTTCGTCCCCACCGATCATGAAGTTACCATCCTTGAGGGCACCCTTCCAACCGCCTGAAGAACCGCAGTCGAAGTAGTGAATACCCTTTTCGGTGAACATGCGGTTGTGACGCATGGAGTCCTTCCAGAAAGTGTTCCCACCGTCGATAACCGTGTCATCAGCGTCAAGCAGGTTAGCTAACTGGTCCATCGTGGAGTCAGTTGGCTTGCCGGCTGGAACCATTACCCAAACAGTCCGTGGCTGGTTAAGCTTCTTAACCATTTCTTCCAGGGTGTAGGCAGGTTCGGCACCGTAAGAAGCAGCTTCGTCAACTAACTTCTTATCAAGGTCAAAGGCAACTACTTGGTTGTCGTTGCGCAACATGTTTTGGCAAAGGTGGATACCCATCTTACCTAAACCAATCAATCCGATTTGCATTAGATTTTCCCTCCTGTATTTACGGTCTCACTAAGGAAATGCAGCCCTCAGCAAGGGATAAGGACGCGTAAACGTCGTGTCCGGTTAAATGTCTGGTAAGTGCATTCAATCAGACGTCCGTTAAAAGTTTCCCACTTTTTGGGGAATTAGTCAATTACTTTTCCTGATCGTCAGCCTGACTGGCAGCTGAATCAGCCGTCTTGTCATCGTCGGCAGGTTCAGCGCTTTCAGCTGGCTGGGTACTCTCGGCAGAAGAAGCTGGGGCATCAGATGCTGCCGGTTGAGCTGCGGCCGCGTTGTCGTTGCTCTTGGTCTTAACGACCCGGGCAATGGCAACCATATCAAAGGTCAGGTAGATGCCTTCACAGTCCAGGGTTACCGTCCGGTCGGCCTGGTTGATTGAGTCAATCTTACCGTGGAGACGACCAATGGTAACAACCTCGTCACCAGGGTGCAGGTTGCTCATCATGTCCTGGTGCTGCTTCCGTTGCTTTTGTTGCGGCCGGATCATGAAGAAGTACATCAAAGCAATCATCAACAGAATCAGGATGATTCCAGAGTAACTGCTTGCGCCAGAATTGGCAGCGCCTAAAATTCCAAAAGTTAAACTATTCACAGTAATATCCATCCCTTCAAAAATACTCATCAATAACTGTAACAAACTTTATTATAAAAAGCCACTACTGGTCGCAAGGAGCGGCAAATTTACGCAGTTCTGCCGGTACCTGTCCCTCTGCGATCATATCCCGGATCCGGGCGACCAATTGGTTGATGGTGAACAGGTTATGCATAAGCAGGTAACGTTCCCCCACCGGTTGCTCTGTTACCAGCAGATGGTGAACAGTCGCGCGGGAAACCCCGGTGCGGCAGGCCGGACATTTACAGTGGTCTGCCAGTGGCCGCTGGTCGCTGGCAAGCCGTTCCCGATCCAAGTGCAGACGTTCTGCTCCGACCAGGGCGTTCCCCATGGCGGCTTCCCGGCCGGCCAGGTCGCTGTCGAGCAGGTCAACCCCGGCCAAGAGCATCGCAGCCAGCTGGTGGAGATCCCCAGCGGTTGGCAGGTAGCGCAACTTGGTCTCATCCAGCATACCAACTACCTCTGTGACCAGCCGGCTCTGTTCTTTAACTGGTACATTCGAAGCGACTCCCATAATGCTATAACCGGCAACGGCCGCGGGAATGGCGTTCAAACTGGCCCGCCGCACCCGCAACAGGCCGCCCCCAACAATTGGGGCCAGGTTCCCAGCAAGGGCCGGCTGTCCCGCTAGCCAACGGGCATTTTGTTCAGCCGCGGCGTTAAGATCGTCGACTGGGGCAAAGTAGCCGGCATCGCGGGCAAAGCCCTGGCTGATGTCAGCCCCTAAGCGTTTTTGCTCCGCAAGGGCATCCTGCGGAGTGTAGAACCGCAACTGGCCGTTATCAGGGTCGTGAAAACTGACCCCGTCCTGCTTGCGGCCCCGTGGTTTGGCCCAGCGGTAGGCCTGCTCTGACCCCGCGGCGGTTACCAAGACGCCAGGCCACCCCAGCAGAGCATGCAGGTCCCCGTAATCAGCGGCCGAGCGCCAGTAATCCAGAGCGTCCTGTTTGATGGCCTGCACACCGCAAGCCTTCAGTTCTGCTGGTGTCAAAGTGGTCAGGGCACTCCCCGTCTGCACAATGGCCGGGGTCGCCAGCTGACGACCGTTCACCTTTACCGTTCCGGTCCGCATTGACTGATAGCGATGGCTAATCTGAAATGTTAACTTCTTACTCATCGATTCTTCCTTCATTTTTCCGTTGGGTAACTGATCCCCAGGTGTTGGTAGGCAGCCGGGGTAACCACCCGGCCGCGGGGGGTCCGGCTGATAAATCCGATCTGCAGGAGGTACGGTTCGTACATCTCCTCAATCGTGTTGGTCTCCTCACCAATGTTGGCAGCAATTGTCTTCAGGCCGACCGGACCGCCATGATAGTAATTGATCATCGTCAGCAGCATCTTGCGGTCAATTCCGTCAAGCCCCCGCTGGTCCACCTGGAGGAGGTCAAGGGCCTTGCTGACAGTAGCCGAGTCAATGCTGGGCTTCCCGGCAACCTGGGCAAAGTCCCGCACCCGCTTGAGCAGCCGGTTGGCAATTCGCGGCGTCCCCCGGGACCGCATCGCCAGTTCATGGGCCCCCTCATCCTCAATCTTGGTATTGAAGATCTTGGCCGAGCGGAAGATGATCTGCTTGAGCTCGTCTTGGTTGTAGTAGTTCATGTGTTCAACAATTCCGAAGCGGTCCCGCAACGGAGCGGACAACATCCCGGCCCGGGTCGTGGCCCCGATCAGGGTAAAGGGCGGCAGCGGGAAGTGGACTGGGTGCGCAGTCGGACCCTCGCCAACCACGATATCGATGTAGTAGTCTTCCATCGCCGAGTAGAGCATTTCCTCTACGACCTTGGGGAGCCGGTGGATTTCATCGATAAAAAGAACATCCCCCGGCTTCAGCTCGTTAAGCATGGCCACCAGGTCCCCCGGCTTTTCGATTGCCGGCCCGCTGGTGGTCTTGATGTTAACCCCCATCTCATGGGCAATCACCATCGCCAGGGTGGTTTTCCCCAGTCCCGGCGGTCCGTACAGCAGAACATGGTCCAGGGCTTCCTCACGTGCCTGGGCGGCTTGAATGTAGACGCTCAGCTCATGCTTGATCTTTTCCTGGCCAATGTAGTCTTGCAGGCGTTGGGGACGGAGCGTCAGTTCAATCTGCTCCTCTGCGTCGTCTTGAGAGTGATCGGACATTAATCCATGATCCTCAGCCATCTAATCGCCTCCTCATCAATTAATCATCGCCAATGCCTGGCTCAGGTACTCCTGGGTTGTAGCGGCATCGGTCTTTAGCAATTGCTTCTTGATCCGTTTAATCTCCCGCTCCTTGTAGCCCAGAGCTGACAGGGCAGCCAGGGCATCCCGCAATGCTGGTGTTTCCTCGTCTGGAGCAGCTGCCGGTGATAGAAGCGGCGCGCTGCTCATATCGGCCACCTTATCCTTTAAGTCCAGGACAATTTGGGAAGCCGTTTTCTTGCCGATTCCAGGGAACTTCGTCAAATAGCCCACGTTGTCATTGGCAATCGCGTCAATCAGGCCCTGGTGGTCAGGGTTGGCCAAGATCGCCAAGGCACTCTTGGGCCCGATCCCAGAAACATTGATCAACTGCAAGAAGAGCTGCTTTTCGGCCCGGTCAACAAAGCCGAAAAGCGAGATGTTGTCGTCGCGAACGGCCTGGTAAACGTAGATCCGCACCTGTTTTTCAGAATCCTCCTGGAAGCGGTACGGGTTGGCCACAAACAGCTGGTAGCCGATCCCGCCGACTTCCAGCACAACATACTGGGGGGTCACACTCGTAACCAGCCCCGTCAAATATTCATACATTGATTCAACCTACTTTTCACTAAAACTCATGATCATCAAACTCGTCAGCAAACGGCGTATGGCTGTCCTGAATCCGCTTGAACATCTTCTCCAGATCCTGGTCGTTGAAGTGGACCGTCACCGGCCGCCCGTGGGGACAGTTGAAGGGGTTCTCGCACTGGGGCAAGCGGCGCAGGAGGGCCTTGGCCTCCCGATCGTCGAGGTGGTGATTAGCCTTGATGGCCCGCTTACAGCTCATCATAATAGCCGTCTTCATGCGAAAGTCGCGCACGGTGATCTTGCCATCCTTGATCAGCCACTCGATCATCTCCCGGGCGGTATCCTCTTCCTGCCCTTCCTTAAACCACGTCGGGTGGGAACGCAGGATGAAACTATTCTGGCCGAACGATTCCAGGTTCAGGCCCACCCCCGCCAGCGTGTCGAGGTGCTGATTAATGGTCATTGCATCAACGGTGGAATAGTTAAGCACTAGCGGAACCAGGAAGGCCTGCTGAGCAGAGCTGACCTGGCCGATCTCCTTGCGGTAGCGTTCATAATTAATCCGCTCCTGAGCAGCGTGCTGGTCAACAATGTAGAGGCCATCCCCGGCCTGGGCCAGGAGGAAGGTTCCCTGTAGCTGGCCAATGTACTGGAGGTCTGGGAACCGTTTCTTAGCCTTGTCGCTCTTGTCATGAACGTCCAGCTCCAGGTTCTGTGCCGAGTGCACCGGATACGCCGGCGCTGGCGTGTCTAACGGATGACCAAAGGGCTGGGTATCCCCTTCTGCTTGGTAATGCTCGTCAAATGCCCGCATGGCCGGACCGGTTAATTCGGCGGCATGGTGGATAACGACCGGCTCTGCCACCTGACTGTCGTCAGCATCGGCATCAGCGGGACCATCAACGGGACGGCTGGCTGGCTGCTCCTCTTCGGGGGCCGCCTCAGTGGAATTTGGTGCACTCCCGCCACCGACCTGGTAGTGGCCAGACGCCTCGTTCAGCCGCTCGTCAAGTTTGGCAACGTCTTCAGCGCTCGGCCCAAATTGGTCTGGGCTGACGTCGGGAATTAGGTTTTCACTGGCGATCCGCTCCCGAATCGTCTTGGCAATCAGCTTGGTCAGCTGGGGTTCCTTGCTCAGCCGGACCTCCCGTTTGGCCGGATGAACGTTGACATCCACCAGGACCGGATCCAGGTCAATGTTGACCACCGCAATCGGGTACCGGCCAACCATCAGCTTGGACTCGTAGCCCTGAATAATGGCCTTGGTCAGCTCGAAGTTGCGAATGTAACGGTGGTTAATCGTCAGCGTGATGTACTGCCGCGAGGCCCGGGTCAGTTCGGGCAGGGACACGAAGCCGGTTACCTTGAAGTCATCGTCCTCACCTGCGATCGGTAGCATCTTGCGGCCGGCCTTGATCCCATAGATCGCCGCAATCACCTGCTGGAGGTTGTCGTTGCCGGCTGACCGGAAGATCTCCTTACCGTTATGGGTAAAGCTGAAGGCCACGGCTGGGTTGGCCAGGGCCAGGCGGTTGATGATGTCGGTGATCCGGGTAAGCTCCGTCTGCGGCGACTTGAGATATTTCAGCCGCGCCGGCGTGTTGAAGAAGAGATCCGTGACCCGGACATCAGTTCCCTGGCGTGCCGGTGCGGGCTTCTTTTCGACAGTCTTACCGCCGCGAAGATGAATCTGCGTGCCCGCATCCTGGCCGGCCTGGGCAGTCACCAGCTCGACATCGGCAACGGAGGCGATACTGGGCAGGGCCTCACCACGAAAGCCCATCGTCTGTACCCTAAACAGGTCCTTCCGACTGGCAATCTTACTGGTGGCGTGACGGCGAAAGGCCAGCTGGACATCATCGCTGGTAATCCCATCGCCATCATCGATCACCCGGATACTATCGAGACCCGCGTTTTCAACGATGATGTCAACCCGCTGGCTATGGGCATCCAGCGAGTTTTCAACCAATTCTTTGACGATCGAAGCAGGGCGTTCAATTACTTCCCCCGCCGCAATCTGGTTGGCTAGGACCGTGTCTAGTTCGTGAATCTTTCCCAAGATACGCACCTCACTTCAGTTTTTCCTGCCATTGGTAAATCTGGTTCATTACTTCCATCGGGGTCATCCCCATCAGGTTGAGTTCTTTGAGCTGGTGAAGAATCTTATCCCCTTTGTTTGACCGGGTCTTCTTTGGGGCTGGGGCAAACAGCTCCATCTGCCCGTTGGCATCCACTGCCGGGGCCGGCGCTGGCCTGGTTGGCGCCGCACTGACCGGAGCCGCTTCTGCACTGGCCGGCGCTGTGCTCTCCTGTACCCGGTCCGCTGATGAAGAATCAGCTCCATAGCTTGCCGCGTTCTCAGCGGCCGGCGTCGGCAACGCATTCTCTTTATTCTCCAGCTTCTGGAGGATCTGATCGGCCCGTTTCAATAGCTGGTCAGGCATTCCCGCCAGCTTGGCCACGTGGATCCCGTAAGACTTGTCAGCCGGACCGGCACTGACCTTATGCAAAAAGACCAGTTCGCCATTCTTCTCCGTCGCCCCCACATGAACATTCTTCAGCCGCGGCAAGGCATCCTCCAGCGCGGTCAGTTCGTGGTAGTGGGTGGAGAAGAGAGTCTTCGCCCGGACATGCTGGTGAACGTATTCAATGATCGCCTGGGCCAGGGCCATCCCGTCATAGGTAGCGGTCCCCCGCCCAATCTCATCGAAGAGGATCAGGCTGCGGTCCGTGGCATGAACCAGGGCGTTGTTAGCCTCCATCATCTCAACCATGAAGGTACTCTCCCCGGAAATCAGGTCGTCGGCCGCCCCGATCCGGGTGAAGATCTGGTCAAAGATCGGCAGCTCTGCCGACTTGGCCGGAACAAAGCACCCCATCTGGGCCATCACCGCCGTCAGGGCCAGCTGGCGCATGTAGGTACTCTTCCCGGACATGTTGGGACCAGTGATCAGCAAGATGTCGGTCTGGTCGTCCATCATGACATCGTTTGGGACGTATTCCTGGTGCCCCATAAACTTCTCCACAACCGGGTGGCGGCCATCCTTGATCTTCAGGGTGTGGCCAGTGTTCATCTTCGGCCGGACGAAGTGGTAGTCTTCGCTGACCACGGCGAAGCTCTGCAGGACATCCAGCTCAGAAAGGGCCTGGGCCAGCTTTTGCAGCCGTTTGATCTCCTTCTTGACCCGTTCCCGGATATCAACAAAGAGGTCGTACTCTAAGGCCGTCGACTTCTCCTGGGCCCCCATGATCAGGGCTTCTTTCTCCTTCAATTCTGGAGTAGAGAAGCGCTCCGCATTCACCAGGGTCTGCTTGCGCTCGTAACGGTCTTTAGGAATCTTGGAAAGGTTGACCTTGGTAACCTCGATATAATAACCGAAGACATGGTTATAGCCAATCTTCAGGTTGTTGATCCCGGTGACCTCGCGCTCCTGGGCCTGGAGATCAGCAATCCAGCGCTTCCCGTTATTCATAGCGTCCCGATACTCGTCGAGCCGCTTGTTATAGCCCGTCTTGATCAGGCCGCCATCCGTGACGGAGATCGGCGGATCAGCCACGATGGCCCGGTCAATCAGTTCGGCAACGTCATTCAGCGGGTCCAGCCGCTTCGTCAGTGACTCAAAGACCGGTGAATCCAACGTTTCCAGGACATACTTGATCTTTGGCACCTGCTGGAGAGAAGTCTTGAGCTGGATCAGGTCCCGCCCGTTAACGCTCCCGTACGCCACCCGGCCAGCCAGCCGCTCCAGGTCGTACACCTTGATCAATTCTTGCTGCAGGTTGCTGCGTTCGAAATAGTGGTCTAACAACTCCTGGACCTTGTCCTGCCGCTCATTGATCCGGTCCTTATCGATTAATGGCCGGTCCAGCCAGCGCTTCAATAGCCGACTCCCCATGGCCGTCTTGGTTTCGTCCAGCAACCAGGAAAGGGTTCCCTGCCGCTTGCCGCTGCGCATATTAGTCATTAATTCCAGATTGGTCTTGGAGTAGTGATCGATCTTCATGAAGGCGCTCGGCCGGTAAGCCACCGCCCGTTGCATGTGCGCCAGTGACCGTTTCTGGGTGGTCAGCAGGTAGGATACCAGTAACGCTACCACGTGCTGCTGGTCCGGTGATTCCAGGTCCTGGGTCAGGTAGCTCACCTCAGCGTTCTTCAAAATCTCCGGCTGGTGGGACTGGAGGATGTTGCATTTGGCAAGCTGGTCAGTCAGCTCTTCCGGCAGCTGCCCGTCGACCACGGTCTCCTTGCTCTGCAGGTTGACCAACTCGTTGATAATCGCGTTGACGCTGTCGAGGGTAGTGGTCTTCAGCTCCCCGGTCGACAGGTCGGTGTAGGCCAGGTTAAATTGGCCATCTTTGGCACTGATCGCCGTCAGGTAGTTATTCTGCCGCGCCGCATCCCCGGTCAGATCCATCTGGGTCCCCGGCGTAATCAGGCGGGTCACCGCCCGCTTGACCATTCCCTTAGCCTTCTTGGGGTCCTCCATCTGCTCACAGATAGCAACCTTGTAGCCCTTGTCGATCAGGATGTCGACATAGTTCTTTACTGCCCGGTGCGGGACACCACACATGGGAATCGGGTTCTTGGCACTGTGATTCCGCGTCGTCAGCGTCAGTTCCAACAACTGGGCACCCTTAACCGCATCATCGTTGAAGAGTTCATAGAAGTCACCTAAACGATAGAACAGGAAGGCATCCGGATACTGGTCCTTCACCTTTTGATATTGTTCCATCATCGGTGTCAGTTTTTTTGCCAATAGATTCACCTCATTAAAAATTCACTAATCAAATAATACGGCAGCTCTTTATTTTTGCGCGTTTGACACATAGTTCAATTATATTTTCTGCCCTCATTCGGTGCAAGGAAAACAACGCAAACAAAAAAGAACTGGGGACACTCCCCAATTCTCTTACTTAGCGTAGTCCACTGCGCGTACTTCTCGAATAACTGTTACCTTGATGTGGCCAGGGTACTCAAGCTGCTGTTCAATCTGCTGCTTGATATCATGGGCCAAGGTGGTAGCTTGCAGGTCCGAAATCTTCTTCGGCTTGACGATTACCCGCAGTTCACGACCAGCTTGAATTGCGTAACTATGGTCAACACCATCGTAATTATTTGCTATGCTCTCCAGTTTCTTCAAACGCTGGATGTACTGCTCAAGCGACTCGCTCCGGGCACCCGGCCGTGCACCGGAAATGGCATCCGCGGCCTGAACCAACACTGCAATGATCGAGGTTGGGGCAACATCCCCGTGGTGCGAAGCGATCGTATTGATGACAACCTTATTTTCCTTGTACTTGCGGGCCAGTTCAACCCCCAGCTCGACGTGGGAGCCGTCAACTTCATGGTCAACCGCCTTCCCAATATCGTGAAGGAGGCCGGCACGCTTGGCCATGGTCACATCCTCGCCGAGTTCGGCGGCCATGATGCCAGCCAGCTTGGCCACCTCAATCGAGTGGTTAAGAACATTCTGCCCATAACTGGTCCGGTACTTCATCCGGCCGACCGTCTTGATCAGGTCTGGATGCATGGAGTGGATTCCCAGGTCAAACAGCGCCTGCTCACCGGTCTCCCGGAGCTGGGCATCCATTTCCTTGCGGGCCTTCTCCACTGCCTCTTCAATCCGGGCTGGGTGAATCCGGCCGTCTTGAATCAGCTTCTCCAAAGCAATCTTTGCAATCTCCCGCCGGACGGGGTCAAAGCCGCTGAGCACCACTGCTTCCGGAGTATCATCAATAATCAGGTCAATCCCGGTCAGGGTCTCCAGGGTCCGGATGTTCCGCCCTTCACGACCAATGATCCGGCCCTTCATGTCATCGTTTGGCAGGTTGACCACCGAGACGGTCGCCTCCGAAACCACGTCGGCGGCACTGCGCTGAATAGCCTCAACAATCAGCTTCTTAGCGTTCCGGTCAGCCGTCAGCTCGGCCTCCTGTTCGCTATCTCGAATCATTACTTCACGTTCGGTCTTCAACCGATCTTTCATTTCACGCAATAATTGCTCTTTGGCATCATCGTGCGTCATTTCGGCAACCTTCTCTAATTCCTGTTGCCGCTGCTCTACTAATGCCGTTGCCTTTTTCTGTGATTGATGAAGTTGTTCTGTTTGCTGGTCAAGCTTTTGCTCACGCGCACCAACCGTATTCTCCCGTTTCTCAAGGGCATCATCCTTGCGATCAAGCGATGTCTCACGCTGCAAAAGCCGATCCTCCTGGCGCTGGATCTCGTTGCGCCGCTGCTTGAGTTCTTCCTCAACGCTCTCGCGATAGCGGTGACTATCTTCCTTCGCCTCCAGGATGGCTTCCTTTTTCGCCGTAGCCGCCTTTTTCTTGGCGTCCGCAATAATTCCATCGGCGTTCTGGTGGGCTTCTTTAATCTGTTTTTCATATGAAGCCTTCCGAACTGCATAGCCGATAATAATCCCGACAACCATAGCAAGCGCGGCGAAAATTAATAATTTCATCATTTCACCTCCGCTTCAACTATTCTGTTGTTGGTTAATTAAATTAATTTCACCGTGTCATGTTAAAACATCACACAAATTAAATTTTAAGCTTGCCTAACAAGGGTGTCAACCATTGAATACGTTCGACAGTCAAAAAGAAAAGGACCGGCTGATCCTGCCAATCCTTTGGTCAGACAAGCCTAGTTTTTGCTTGCCTCTTCAATTGTCTCTTGCTTCTGGTCGCCGTCATGACCCTCGCTATCGGTACTCTTGGTATTTTCAAGCGGTGCCATTCCGTAGGCCACCCGTACCTTGTTCATCAATTCGGCCATCTGGTCCGGATGCTCAGCCAACCACTTCTTGGCGTTTTCACGTCCTTGACCAATCCGTTCGCTGCCGTAGGAGTACCAGGCACCGCTCTTGTTGACCAAGTCTTTTTCAACCGCCATGTCCAGCAACTCCCCAGTCTTGGAGATCCCTTCGCCGTACATAATGTCGACTTCGCAACGCTTAAACGGTGGCGCAACCTTGTTCTTAACAATTTTGACCTTGGCCCGGTTACCGATCACATCGGTCCCGTTCTTGATCTGTTCGGCCCGCCGAATTTCCATCCGAATCGTGGAGTAGAACTTCAGGGCCCGGCCCCCAGTCGTTGTCTCGGGGTTACCAAACATTACCCCGACCTTTTCACGAATCTGGTTGATGAAGATGGCAATCGTCTTGGTCTTATTGATCTCACCGGAAAGCTTCCGCAGGGCCTGCGACATCAGCCGGGCCTGCAGACCAACGTGAGCGTCCCCCATCTCACCTTCGATTTCAGCACGAGGAACTAAGGCCGCTACAGAATCAACCACGACCAGGTCAACCGCACCACTCGAAATCAGGGCATCGGCAATTTCCAGTCCTTCTTCACCGGTATCCGGCTGTGAGAGGAGCAGGTTATCAACATCAACCCCGAGGGCTTCAGCATATTGCGGATCCAGGGCGTTTTCGGCATCAATGTAAGCCGCCGTACCGCCCTGCCGCTGAACTTCCGCAACGGCATGCAGGGCCACCGTTGTCTTCCCCGAACTTTCTGGTCCGTAGATTTCTACGATCCGGCCACGAGGATAGCCACCAACCCCCAGTGCCTTATCGATTGCCAATGAACCACTGGAAATCGTCGCGATCTTCATGTCAGCAGCGTCCCCCATCCGCATGATGGAGCCCTTGCCGAAATTCTTTTCGATCTTTCTGATAGCAACATCTAGTGCTGCCTTTCGCTGATCAGCCAAATCAAAATTCCTCCTTTGCATCGAAATATCCGCTAATTAATGATAACAGTTTTCCACAAAAAAACAAGAAAAAAGCGAACAGCGGTTCGATTATTTAATAAGGGCCCGATAGAGCATCTGCAGGCCAGTCTGAACACTCCGCTGCCGGATTGCCTGCCGCCCGCGGTAAGCACCGAAGCGGCAGAGCCTGGTCTGGGTTGGGCGTCCAGCAATTGCCAGGCCGATCCAGACGGTCCCGGCCGGCTGCCCCTCAAGGCTGTCGGGACCGGCCACCCCGGTAAAGCCGAGGCCGACGTCTACGCCCAGCTTTCCCCGGCTCTTCTCGGCCATCTGAGCAGCCGTTTCGGCACTGACCACCCCATGCTTTTCGATTAGCTGAGGATCAATCCCTAACAGCTGCTCCTTGGCCGCCGCCGCATAGGTCACAAAGCCGCCATCAAAGACATTCGAGGCCCCCGGAACCGAGCAGATCGTGCTCTGGAACATTCCCCCGGTCAGGCTTTCGGCCGCCGTCACCCGCAAGTTGCGTTTACGCAGCAGATCGACCACCACATTGGCGAGCCGGCAGTCATCGCCAACCCCGAAGAAGAACGGTTCCTCCTTTTTGACGATCGCGTCCTGGGCGGCATCCAACAACTTGCTTGCTACGTCCTGCGGCTGATCACGCACGGTCAGCCGTACCTGAATGGCGTCCGGCTGAACATAAGAGGTAATCGTCACCCCCGTCAGATCAGCAGTCACCGCGGCGATCTCATTCATCAGTTGGGATTCCGGCCGGCTAAAGAAGTTCAGCGTCCGGCTGGTAATCTGGACGTGCTGGCGCACAACCTTGGTCAGGCGCGGCATGACCTCTTGGACAACCATCGGCTTGAATTCACGCGGCGGTCCCGGCAATACTACGAGGCGATGACCATCACGTTCGTACCAGCTGCCCAGGGCGAGCCCCACCGCATTCTTTAACGGTGAACCACCCGTTAGGTACTTGGCCTGCTGGATGTTCTCCGGCATCATCGCCTGGTGCCGCTCAGCAAAGGTCTCCTGAATCCACTGCCAGTGTTGCTGGTCCACCGTCAAGCCGGTACCCACAGCCTCCGCAACCGCCGCCAGGGTTACGTCATCAGCAGTTGGTCCCAAGCCGCCACAGACAAACACCAGTGACGACCGGCGCCAAGCTGCCCGAATCGCATCCACCATCAGGTCGTGACAGTCCGGAATAGCTAATTGGCGGTCAGCCGCTATTCCCAATGTGGCCAGCTGCCGGGCAAGCAGCGGCGCGTTTGTGTTTACAATCTGCCCGAGCACGATCTCCGTGCCGACCGATATAATCTCAGCATTCATTCTATCCACCCCTATATAGCCAATACGTAAATTATAGCCCGAGATACTAAAAAAGCTGGGAGAAAATCTCACCAGCTTAATAATGATTATTTGAAACCGTCGGAGAAGACACCCCGTCCTTGGATGAAGTAGTCGACCCCGGAGTAAACCGTGAAGAACAGGCAGATGTAGAGCATGATCTGGCCAAATGGAATCCCCCAGATGGCAAAAATCACGTTGTTTAACAGCAAGAAGATAATCGCAATGAACTGCGTGGTCGTCTTAATCTTGCCCGGCATCTTGGCTGCCAGCACAATCCCGCTCTGTTCAACCAGCAGGAGACGCAGGCCCGTTACGGCCAGTTCACGCCAGATGATGATTGCCGTGACCCATGATGGGACAACTTGATTACCTGTCAGGACGATGAAAGCCGTCATGACCAACAGCTTATCGGCCAGCGGATCGGTAAACTTACCAAAGTTCGTCACCAGGTGGTCCCGCCGGGCGAGCCGGCCATCCAGGTTATCGGTGATTGTCGCGGCAATAAACAGGATGGCCGCAATCAGTTGGGCAACCGGAATCGTGGCCCCCCAGAAGGTAACACTCCCCCAGGATAGCGGAACTACCATCAGAATCAAGAAAAATGGAATGATAATTAGCCGGACAACGGTTAATTTATTAGGTAAATTCAAGGTCTCATCCTCCAATTAGCGCGTCTGCGTATTTGTCTGCTGTTGTTGGTTATTAGCATTTGAGGTCGCCGTCGTGGACTGCCGGTTAGCAGTGTTAGCCGGCTGCTGGCTGAAAGCACTGCTGCTGATTGACGGCCGCTGACTGCTCCCGGTACTCGTCGTACTGCTGGATGAGGATGAGGAGCTGCTGGATTGCTGGTTGCCGAAGTTGATCGTAACCGTCCGCGTATTCTGGTAGCGGCCATTGTCAGTGAAGTCAATCGTCTGGTTGCCGATCCGCAGCTTAGTGGAACGGGCATTGCCGACCGTGATAACCAGGCTCGTCGTATCCCGGGCAACCTTGATGCTGGTCTTTTCGTTGGCGTTCAGGGTCCGGTTCAGCAGGGTATTGTTGTTAGCTTGCACCTGCATCCAAGCCCGGTCCGCCGGGTTAATCCGCAAGGTCGTATCAGCGCTCAGCCGGTCGGTTGTGTAGGTCACACTGGTATCGTTGCGGTTGGCCTGCTTAAGCTTAATGGTGTCTTTAGCCGTCTTCTTGACAACCTTCTTGCTGGATGAGGAGGCCTTCTTGCGGCTCTCACCCGAAACAGAAACGGAGCTGTTGTCAATCCGGGTTGAGGAGTCACGATGGCTCCGGGCAATAGCGGTGAACCAGATTGCCGCCAGGACCAGGATAATCACCACGGTAATGATGATTGTCGGTACGTACCGACGGCTCTTGTTAACCTGGTTGCTAATCGTCTTGCGTTGTCCAGCCCGTGACTCTACCGCCTGGGTAATGTGGTCAGAGTATTCAGCCGTCTTGGCCTTTGGAAGATCATCGTTGTATTCCTTGATCAGGTCGTCCCCATCCAAGCCGACCGTATCCGCATACTGCTTGACAAAGGCCCGGACATAGAAGTCGCCCGGCAGTTCGTCAAACTTTTCATCTTCGATTGCGATCAGGTATCGTTTCTGGATCTTGGTAATCTGCTGGAGGTCGTCAAGCGTGTACCCCTTGGCTTGACGGGCCTTCTGCAGCTTTTTACCGATCTCAACATGCTTTTGTTGTTCGCTATTGTTTTCACTCATTAGCCTATCTCCATTTAAATTATTCACATATCCTTGGACATTATATCATGTTCTCTTTAGAACTGAAGTTAAGAAAAGGTATCGTTATTGATGGTGGGGAACAACCTGGTATACCGAAATTCCCTGAGGCGTAATAAACTCCTTGGCCACCTGGTAAAGGTCTTCTAAGGTGATTGTATTCAGTGTCTGAATTTCGTCCATCAAGTTGGCACCGTCAAAAAGCCGACCAGCGTACCGGTTGGCAACGGCCTCCGGTGAATCCATCAGCCCGATCAGGCGGCCGAGTTCAGCCCGCTTGATCCCATCAAACCGGGTCCGGGCGGCATCAATCTGCTTATCGGCACTCTCCAGAATTGCCACAATTTCATCAGCAAAGCGTTCCATCTGGTCAGTGTTCGAGCTGAAGTAGGCAAAGTGGAAGCCCCGTTGCATCTCAAAGCTGTAGCCGAAGGAGTCGTCCAGGACTTCGTTGTTGTAAAGCCGCAGGTAGTTATCTGACGTGTCATCGAATAAGACGTCGAGCAGAAGATCAATTGCCAGCTTGTAGCGCAGCCGCTCGCGACCATCATCAAACTGTTTGATCCCCCGCAGGCCGACCATCACCTTTGGCCGGGCAATATTCATTGTCAGTGACCGGAACGGAATGACATCGTGGGCGGTCGGGTCGTTTAACTCGAACAGCCGCCGCGGCGTCTCGGCCGGCGGGAAGGCTTTGGCATCCTGGTTCTGCTCAATCCAGGCCAGGGTTTCTTCGGGATCCAGGTTGCCGACAATAAACAGGTTCATGTTCTCCGGCTGGTAGAAGGTTCGGTAGCTCTGCATCAGGATCTCCGGGGTGATCTTGCTGATGGAATCAACGGTCCCCGCAATGTCGATCCGCATTGGGTCGTGCGGGTACAGGTTTCCGATCAGGCCCAGGTAGAGCCGCCAGTCGGCATCATCGTCGTACATCTTGATCTCCTGGCCAATGATCCCCTGCTCCTTTTGGACCGTTTGGGCGGTAAAGTAGGGATCTTGGACAAAGTCGAGCAGGACATCCAGGTTCTCATGCAAGTGACTGGTGGTCGAAAAGAGGTAGCTGGTCTGGGTAAAACTGGTGTAAGCATTAGAGTCCGCCCCCAGCTTGCCGAACAGGTCAAAGGCATCATGGTCGGCCTTTTCAAACATTTTATGTTCAAGGAAATGGGCAACCCCATCGGGAACCCGGACCGAATCCTGTTCGTGGTATGGGATGAAGTGGTTGTCAATCGACCCGAAATTCGTCGAGAACGTCGCGTAGGTCTTCTGGAAGCCCGGCATTGGCAGCAGCTGAACAAGCAGGCCGTTAGCAAGCCGTTGCCGGTAGATTGTGCGATTAAATTCTTGATACGTTTGTCTATCCATCTGTTTATTTCTCACCACTCAATAAGTAAATTGCCTGCATCTTCACCATCTTGGCCACGCGGGAGATGTCCGCAGCCGTCACCGCGTTAATATTTTCGATCACGGCTGTCTCTTCCGGCAAGCTCAGCAGTGCCCGCAGGAGCTCGCGGCCCAAAATGTTATTGGCCAAGTCGTGACTCGCCCGGTACTGGTTGACCAAGCTATCCTGGACCTCAGCAAGCCGGTCGGCACTAAACTTTCCGGCGCAGATATCTGCCAGTTGCTGAGCAATCAGGTCCTCCACCTTCTGCGCATCCGCCGCCTGAATCCCCGTTTGGATCCCTAAAAAACCGGTAAATGGCAGCAGCCGGCTCGTCGCATAGTAAGCCAGACTAGCCTTTTCCCGGACGTTGGTAAAGAGTTTGGAGTACGGGGTTCCGCCGAACAGGCCGTTAAAGACCAGCCCGGCATAATAATTTTCGTCTTGATAGTAGACCGGCAGCTGGTAACCGAGGTTCAGCTTCGCCTGCACTACCGGCTGGTGCTCTACCTGGCGCTTAGGGGCCGAATAAAGCGGTTGCCGGTAGAAGGGCTGCAAGTCCGTTGACTGACGCGGAATAAAGGGCAGCTGCCCGAGGGCATCTTTAACCGCAGCCGGGTCCACGTCCCCCAGAACGAAGATGTCCACCCGGTCGCGTTCAATCATCTCCTGGTATACCTTAACCAGATTCTGCGCCGTCAGTTTGGCCAGATCAGCTACTTGGCCAAAACTCGGCACCCGCATGATCGAGTCATCCGGGTAGTAGAGGTTCATCAGCTGCCGGTTGGCATAAAACTGTTTGTCATCATACAAGGCCGTAATTGTCTGTTCAAGATTATGAGCCTGAATACGGAAGGTCGGCCCATCGAATTCGTTGTCGTCAATCAATGGGTGGAACAGGATCTCATTGATCAGGTCCACTACCTGGTCGAAAAGATTCGTCCCGGCAATCTGGTCATTAACAAAGCTGGCCCGTAGCCGGACGGTGTGCAGGCGGCCGACCCGGCCAACTCCCATGCCGACATAGGCCCCATAAAGCTTTGCGAGCTGCCGCGCCAACGCGGTCTGGGTTGGGTAGCGGTGGGTACTGGTCTCCAAGAGGTTGGCAAGGAGGTTGCGGGCCGTCGCGTTGTCACTGGTCTGTGGAGTGGTAAATGTAATCAGAACGTGCGTCATCTTAAATTGCTGGGTGGGAATAACGTGGAGGGCCACGCCACTGGCAAGATCAAAATGCACTGTGATGTTCTCCTTTCCATTAAATCAAACGTTTGTAAGCAGGAAAAACGTTCGCCAAACTTTTTTGCCGAATTAGTCATACTGAATAATGATACGTTAAACCGAGCTAAATTACAAACTAATCCCGGTATTTCAGTCAAATTAACCCCAAAAGAAAAGCTGGCAGATTCATCATCTCGCCAGCTTAATTCTGACTATTAATCATTATCGGGGCCCAGGAAGGTGCTGTTGGTCCCAAACCACTTCTCGTTGATCTTCTTCAGCTGACCATTACGCTGCAGCCTGCCAAGGCCGGCATTAATCTTCTTCCGGAGCGTCTTGTCACCCTTGCGCATCCCGACCGCGAAGTATTCAACCGGGAATTGACGGTTAACTTCGACTCGGTAGTCGGCCGGATTCTTCTGGTGCTTGACATAGTAGTTGGCGTAAACCTCATCCATCAAGATCCCTTGAATCCGTCCCGCATTCAAGTCAATGAAGGCGTTCGGGAAGGTATCATACATCACAGGAGTCTTGCCCTTGATCTTATCCTTCAGCAGCTTCGGGTGTTCGTTTAGAACCGTATCCCCGGTGGAACCGGTCTGAACCCCCAGGGTCTTCCCCTGCATGTCGTTGAGGTTGTTAATACGGTCCCGCTTCAGAGTAACCAGGACCTGCCGGTTAGCCAGGTAGTAGCGGCTGAAGGCCACCTTCTTGCGCCGACTGGCATTGACGGAGTAACCATTCCAGAGGAGGTCAATGGTCCCGTTTTTCAGCTCGGTTTCCTTCATTGACCAGTCGATCGGTTGAAAGTCGACCTTGATGCCGTACTGCTTGAAGACGGCCCGGGCCAGGTCAACATCGTAGCCGACCAGTTTCCCGTTCTTCTGGCGGAAGCCCATCGGCACAAAGCTATCGTCGAGGCCGACGATTACCTTCTTGCGCCGCTCAATCCGTGACCAGGTATCCTGGTGATTGGCCCGCGTCGTTACACTCTCACAGCCGGTCAGACATAGCGTGGGAATCAAAAGCAGCAGTAGCAGCCAGATTGCTTTGAACTTCTTCATACGCTTTTCTCCCCTTCTATTCCTTTTCCTTATCAACATCCTGAACCTGATCAAACGACTTGTCGAGGGCCTTGACCTTCAAGATATCATCGGCAATCTCGTCAGCAAAGTCAAAGTCGTGGGTAACCACCAGTTGGGTCATGCCGTCCTTCTTCAGACCCAGGATAATCTTGGCAACTTCCTTGCGCATCTCGGGGTCCAGTGCGGAGGTCGGCTCATCATAACAGAGGATCTTCGGGCTCATCGCCAGGGCCCGGGCAATGGCCACCCGCTGCTTTTGCCCACCGGACAGCTGCCACGGATACAGGTCGCCCTTAGTGCTCAGTCCAAGTTCCTTCAGCAATCGCTTGGCATCGCCCGCAGCTTCTTCTTTGGACTTCTTCAATACCATGATTGGGGCCAGAGTGACGTTTTCCATCACGGACAGGTTCGGAAAGAGGTTGTAGTCTTGAAAGACGACCCCGATCACCCGGTCGGATTCCGCCGTCCCCTGCGGATCAAAGGGCTTGCCATCGATGAGAAATTCTCCCTTGTCAGCTTGTTCCAGCCCCGTGATGCAACGAAGCAGGGTTGTCTTCCCGGCTCCAGACGGGCCGACGATACTGAGGATTTCGCCATCCTTAACCGTTAAGTTGACGTTGTCTAAGATGACCCGGTCACCGAAACTCTTGTATAAAGTCTTAACTTCTAACATTGGCAATTCCTCCTAATTATTTGAAGTATGAGTAGCGTTGTTCAACCTTGCGCAGAACCAGGGTGCAGATCCCAACCAGGATCAGGTAAATCACGGCGACCAGCAGCAGCGGTACCAGGGTAACATCCCGGGCTGTTGCAACGTTACCGGCCCGCAGGAGATCACCCAGACCGATAACGTAAACTAATGAGGAATCCTTAACCAGGTTGATGACTTCGTTCCCGATTGACGGAATGACGATCTTGACCACTTGGGGGATCACAATCTTACGCAGGGTCTGCCAGTAGCTCAACCGCAAAACCCGTGCGGCTTCGAACTGTCCTTCATCGATGGCTTGGAAACCGCCCCGGAAGATTTCCGCGAAGTAGGCGGCGTAGTTCAGGATAAAGGCCACCAAGGCGGCATCATAACGCTGGAAGACAATTCCGATAATTGGCAAACCATAGAATACAAAGATCAGTTGCAAAAGCAATGGGGTCCCCCGCATCAACCAGACGTAGATTTCAAGGATCCATTGCAGAGGCCGAACCTTGGAAATCAATCCCAAGCTGACCAGGATCCCCAGCGGCAGTGAGCAAAGCAGGGTCCAAAAGAAGATCTGCAAGGTCAGCCTGGCTCCTTGTAATAATGATGGCAAAATCTCAGTAACGTATTGCATATCAAGTCCTCCTTCATTCTCAAAACGCCAAACGATAATAAACAAAAAGTCCCCTAGGCCAAATGCCTAGAGGACGAATCAATCGCGGTACCACCCCATGTTCGTGACCGCCTCACAGCGACCACCTCGTTAAGTTCAATTTTGAAGCCGCTAAACAAAAAACGCCCTCGAGCCAAATGGCTACGAGGGCGTTTCCGCGGTTCCACCTCATCTTGTTGATCCCTCACGAGTATCAACCTTAGCGAGTTCAAAATTAAACTCCGTGCTGTAACGGGCTTCCCCGGGTTCCCCTACTGCTGATTTAGGAAACCAACTCACAGATGTGATTCAGGCATTTCGGAAGGTCCCTTCCCATCTCACGGGACTCGCTTAGCAACCAATACTACCCTACTAGTCTGTTCATTGTCGTTCGTGATATTAATTGTGTTGTATCTTACACTCTTCCCCATGACTTGTCAAGCCGCATCAAGCAGTTTTTTCGTCCGTCGCCCAATTAAAGATTGAGCGGATCGGCCAATAAAGAACTACAAAATAAACCAGGTTAAGGGCTAGGGTTGGCGCCAGGACGTGAATCAGGTAATCGCCAAAATCCGCTGACGTTACACCAACCAATGAGTAGGCCCAGTAATTGAGGGTCATGAAAACAACCAGGTCAATAAAGAAGATCATGATCATCGATAAAAACGACGAACTGAAATACTTGGACAGGATCGTTGTCAGACCGACAATGCATGGGAACAGAAACATGTACAGACCTAGAATGCCGAAATTGTATAAGTCGGCCACCACTCCGGCGGCCACGGCAAACGGAATCAGCGGAATCTCAATCCCATTTTCAAAGAAATAAGCCAGGGTTAGCCACAAGAGTACTAATTCGCTTGCCATTGAGTATGGGTAGTGAAAGAACAATGGCGCCCACACGTGACTGATTGCCCCGTCCAGAAACAGGCAGACAAACAAGCCCACGGGGAAAACGTATTTTAATCGTGATAATCGATACATTCTTCATCACTCCTGAGATGCCGATTCAGCGACCGTAACGATGTTGATGTCGTTAAAGTTCGTTGCCGGAGTAATATAAACCTTTTGGGCAAGGCCATAGTCGTCCTTGCCGATGCGGGCAACTTTACCAACATACAGGCCCTTTGGGGTAATGCCCCCCATACCGTTGGTCGTTACCCGGGCCCCTTTCTTAAGCTTGGCCTTGGAGTTAACCTGTCCCATGACCAGCTCACCGCGTGAGGCATTGTAACCGGTAATGATGCCGTTGACATCCCCGTCCGTGCAATGAATTGAGATCGCAAAGCGGTTGGATGATTCACTGGTGTCGCTGAGCAGTTCAACCTTGCTGTTGGTCTTATTGACCTCGGCGATCCGGCCGATCAAGCCGCCATTGCTCATTACCGGCATATTCTTCTTGATACCGCTGGATTGACCCTTATTGATCACCAGCTGCTGTTGCCAAGCTGATGGCGTCCGCATCAGCACGGCGGCCGTAACCGTATCATAATCGGTCATAGAGTTGTTGAGCTTGAGTTCCTGCTTCAACTGTTTATTTTCATGAGCCAGTGCCTGGTTGCGGACCTTTGTCTGGGCGAGATCCGTAACCTGCTGCTTCAGTTCCCGGTTTTCCGAGTAAGTATTCATCAAGTCATTAACCGAGCTGAAACTGGTCTGCAGCCAATTAACCGGCAGGGCCACGGCACTATCCGCAAAGCCGACAATATCGTTGCCAAACTGCTGAATCAGCGGTGGTGTGTTCCGGCGATTGCGCATGGTAATTGAGCCCGCCATCAGACCGAAGCAGACCACCAGAATTACCACAATAATAACCAACCGACGATTGGAAAAGAACTTGCGCATGATAATCCTCCAAATGTAATTTACAAAATAACAAAAGCGCGGCTAGACAAAACAAATCGTTTTGCGACCAGCCCCGCCCAATTGCCGAGCAGCCATGTACCTGCTCGTTTTATTTCTTCTTCATTACGTCGATGCTCTTAAGGGATTCGCCAGTCCCGATTGCCACACAGTCAAGCGGATCGTTGGCAATGAATACTGGCACCTTGGTAGCATCCGCAATTACATCTGGCAGGTGTTTCAGCAATGCTCCACCACCAGTCAAAACAATTCCGTGATCAATGACATCCGCAGCGATTTCCGGTGACGTTTCTTCCAGCGTCCCCTTAATAGCTTCGATGATGTTTGCAACCACATCTTGTAAAGCAGTCGAAACATCCTTGGCGGAAACCTCCATTGTCTTTGGCAGACCAGTAACCAGGTCCCGACCACGAACCTCAGTCTTGCCCATCTCATCAGCAGCTTCAACGGAAGCGGAACCGATATCCCACTTGAGCTTCTCAGATGTCCGCTCACCGATGAGCAGGTTCTTGTGCTGACGAACGTATTGGGCAATGGCATCATTCATCTTGTCACCGGCCATCCGAATGGAGCGGCTGGAAACAATTCCGCCCAGTGAAATGGTAGCAACATCAGTGGTCCCACCACCAATATCAACAACCATGCTGCCAGTTGGATCCATCACTGGAAGGCCGGCACCAATAGCGGCAGCAAAAGGCTCTTCGATCACATAGGCGTCACGTGCCCCGGCTACCCGGGTCGCATCGATAACCGCCCGTTTCTCAACTTCGGTAATGCCGCTTGGTACACAAACCATAACGTACGGCTTACCATTGCTGCTTCCTAAGGCCTTCTCAATGTAGTACTTCATCATGGCAACGGTCGTGTCGTAATCGGCAATGACCCCATCTTTCATCGGACGAATGGCCACGATGCTCTCTGGTGTCCGACCGATCATATCACGAGCGTCTGAACCGACAGAGATCACTTCATTAGTCTTGGCATTACGCGCAACAACTGATGGCTCACGCAGCACAATTCCCTTACCCTCAAGGTAAACGATTGTGTTGGCGGTTCCCAGGTCGATTCCTAGATTTTTGGTTCCAATTCCTAGCAATCTATTTCTTCCCTTCGTTTTTTTAACTGATAAATTCAAATTAATATCGTGGATATTATACCATAGCCAGTAAAGACATTCGAACATTAATATACATTATCAATCCTGCGAGGGAAAATTTTTCGGACGAAATTAAAATTTTCTTTAACTTTGCGCCTGCAGTTCCTGTTCCCGCCAGCTGTAATACTGGTCATTGCCTACGATCATGAAATCAAGCACCTGGATACCCAAGAGCTTGCCGCCCCGTTCCAATCGCTTGGCAAAGGCCAGGTCCTGCTGGGAAGGCTTAATATTACCGGACGGGTGATTATGAACCATCACTAGGCCGCTCGCCGAATACCGCAGGGCATGCTTAAAGATCTGGTCAGGGTACAGGACGCACTCGCTCCTGCCGCCGATAAACAGCGTCTTAAGCTTGATGATGTTATTTTGGGCGTCGGTAAAGGCTACACAGACACTCTCCTGCTCTTCGCCGGCAAAGTGGGCAATCATGGCCTGCCCTAGCTCCACGCTAGAATAGGCGACTCCTTCGATCTCCGGGTACACCTTGACCATTGCCGCTCCCAGGTCCAATGCCATAAAGAACTGGTTTATCCGCTGGTCGCATTGACATAACTCATCCCGCTGGTTTCGTGAAATCTGTTTGAGATCGATCAGGTCCGGGTAGTACAGCTGCAGATATCGATACGCGCTTATCCCATGAATCTCGACGTCGCTAAGGCAACACCTGATCGCCCGTTCATACAAACTGGTGGCTTGAAAGCCCGTCAACTTCTGTTCTTCCATTTCAATCGCTCCTTTGTATTTATCCGCTCACTAGATAAATACGCAGGAAACACGATTAGTCATCAAATAAGTGGCGAACTTCTGAAATAAAGTACAGGGACCCGGTCACGATCATAACATCCTCGCTGCTGAGCTGACCGGCCACCTGCTGGAAACCAGCCTGCCACGTATCCGCTACCTTAATCGGGTACCGGCTGGACAGCTGGGCGGCCACCTGGGTCAGATCGGCACTCGGCCGCTTGGGGCCCGGCCCCGCAAAGTTGGTAACGGTCAGGTGGACATTCCCCAGGCTGGCCAGTTCACCAAGCATCAAATCGTATTGTTTATCAGCCAGAATGGCAACCAGGATATACACATCCCGATCGGCAAAGTCGTCCCGGATCGACTTGACTAGGGCCTGCATCCCCGGCAAGTTATGAGCTCCGTCGAGCATGACCGGGGGTTCACGGTTGACGACTTCCATCCGGCCGGGCCACCGGCTGGCGGCGAGGCCCTGGTGCAGGGCCGATTGATCAACCGGCAATCTCCGCCCCTGCAGGAAGAGCTGGGCTGCAGTCAGGGCGATCGCTGCGTTTTCTACCTGGTAGTCCCCTGCCAGGCCCAGTTGGAAACGGCCATGGTGGATATTCAGGCCGTCATACTGGATCTGGGCACGTAGGCCGTGGGCATTGGTCTTGCGGACCGCAAAGTCACGTCCCAGCTCAGCCAAGGGAGCGTTCTTCTCGGTCGCCGTCTGCTCAATCACCTTCTGGGCTTCGGCCGGCAGCTTGCCGATCACCACCGGAACCCCCGGCTTGATAATCCCGGCCTTCTGCGTTGCAATCGCCCCCAGGGTGTTGCCGAGGTACTTCATGTGGTCCCAACCGACCGTGGTGATCACACTGACGTCGGGGATAATCACATTGGTTGAATCATAAAGGCCCCCGATGCCGACCTCCAGCAGGACAACATCCGGCTTTTTCTCGGCCATGTAGCAGAACATCAGCGCGGTGTCGATCTCAAACTCGGTTGGCCCCCCGGTCGGCAGCTCACGGTCGAGTTTTGCAACCACCGCCTCCAGACGCTGGGCCAAGCGTACAAGGTCATCATCGCTGATCTGCTGGGCATTGTACTCAATCCGCTCGTTGAAACGGGTGATAAAGGGCGAGGTGAAGCTGCCCACCGTCAAGCCGCTGTCAAGCAGCATTGAACGCAGCATTGCCACCGTCGACCCCTTCCCGTTGGTCCCGGTCACGTGAATGTAGTGCAGGCCCTGCTCCGGGTTACCTAGTTCGGCCAGAAAGCGGCGCATCCGCTTGAGGGTCGGAATCTTCTTGAATTTTGTCCGGCCATGGATAAAGGCCAGGGCGTCTGCGTAGTTTTGAATCATGATCTTCTCTCCCCTTCAAAAACAAAAAAGATGGTTGTGATACTGAAATAGTACCACAATCACCTTTTAATCGTTTAGGCTTCTTCCAGCGAAGCCAACCGTTCCTTGGCAGAATCAAGCTTCTGCTGCCATTCAACGGCCTTTTGCTTTTCTGCTTCCACGACCTTTTCAGGGGCGTTGTTGACAAACTTCTCGTTGCCCAGCTTCTTTTGGGAACGTTGAACTTCCTTTTCGAGCTTGGTAATTTCCTTCTTCATCTTGGCCCGTTCTTCATCCAGGTCGACCAGTTCGGCCATTGGGATGTAGACCTCGGCCCCGGCCAGGATTCCGGACATGGCCAGCTTAGGGGCTTGCACATCCGTACTGATGGTCAGCTCTGCCGGGTGGCAGAAGCGGTCGATGTAGTCGCGGTTGGCATTGAGCATGTCACCGAGGTGCTGGTTATCAACCTTAACCAGGATATCAACCGGCTTGGACATTGGGGCGTTGGCCTCGTTCCGGATGTTCCGGACCGCCTTGATCATCTCGATCAGGTTGCTCATCTGCTCAGTAGCAGCGGGGTCATCCAGGTCCGCGTTAGCAACGGGGTACTTAGCGACCATGATGGACTTGCCGTCGTGCGGCATTGACTGCCACAGCTTTTCGGTCACGAATGGCATGATCGGGTGCATCAGCTTCAGGGTCTGGTCTAAGACGTAGCCCAAGATGTTCTTGGTGTCGGCCTTCTCCTCATCAGTCCCGTTGTTGAGCTTCTCCTTGGTCATTTCGATGTACCAGTCGCAGAAGTCGTTCCAGATGAAGTTGTACAGGGCCCGCCCCGCTTCACCGAATTCAAACTTGTCAAACTGTTCGTTGACCTGCTTGATGGTAGCGTTCAGCCGACTCAGGATCCAACGATCAGCCAGGTCCCACTTCGACTTGTCAGGCAGGACTGGTGCTGGCATGTCGCCGAGGTTCATGATGACGTACCGGCTGGCGTTCCAAATCTTGTTGATGAAGTTCCAAGCGGCATCCATCTTCGTGTAGGAGAACCGGATATCCTGACCAGGGGTAGATCCAGTGATCAGGAACCAGCGCAAGGCGTCCACCCCGTACTTCTTGATGACGTCCATTGGGTCAATCCCGTTTCCGAGGGACTTGCTCATCTTCCGACCCTGTTCGTCACGAATCAAACCGTGCAGAAGGACATTCTTGAATGGGGCCTTACCAGTGAATTCCAGAGATTGGAAAATCATCCGGGATACCCAGAAGAAGATGATGTCGTAACCGGTAACCAGGGTGCTGGTTGGGAAGTAACGCTTGTAGTCCGGTGAATCGGTGTCTGGCCAGCCCATGGTTGAGAATGGCCATAAACCACTACTGAACCAGGTATCGAGCACGTCGGTATCCTGCGTCCAGTTTTCGGCATCCTTTGGAGCTTCCATGCCCACGTATACTTCGCCGGTCTTCTTGTGGTACCAAGCCGGAATCCGGTGGCCCCACCAGAGCTGCCGTGAGATAACCCAGTCGTGAACGTTTTCCATCCACTGGGTGAAGGTGTGTTCGAACCGTCCCGGAATGAAGTTGACCTTGTCCGCCGTCTTTTGGTTGTCGAGGGCCAGCTTAGCCAGCGGCTTCATCTTAACAAACCATTGGGTGGACAAGCGGGCCTCAACTTGCACCCCGGTCCGCTCAGAGTGACCAACGGAGTGCACAATTGGGACTACCTTGAGCATGTAGCCCTGGTCGGTCAGGTCCTTGACCATGGCCTTCCGGGCTTCGAACCGGTCCATCCCTTGGTACTTGCCGGTGTTCTCGTTCATGGAGGCGTCTTCGTTCATCGTGTTCAATTCTGGCAGGTTATGACGCTTCCCAACCTTGAAGTCGTTCGGGTCGTGGGCAGGAGTGATCTTAACCATCCCAGTTCCGAAGTCCGGCGTTACGTAGTCATCAGCGATGATCTCGATTTCCCGGTCAACCAATGGAACCCGGACGTGCTTGCCGACCAGCTCCTTGTAACGGTCGTCGTTCGGGTTAACGGCAACGGCCTCGTCACCAAACATGGTTTCTGGACGGGTCGTGGCAATTTCAATGTAGTCCTTGCCGTTGAAGGTCGTCCCGTCGGTGAATGGGTACTTAACATGGTAGAAGGCACCCTTATCGTCCTTGTGGATAACTTCAATATCAGACAGGGCCGTCCGTGCTTGCGGATCCCAGTTGATAATGTAGGTTCCCCGGTAGATCAAGCCCTTCTTGTACAGGTCAACGAAGACCTTCCGGACGGCCTTGTTCAGCCCTTCATCCAGGGTGAACCGTTCCCGGTCGTAGTCCACGGAGATCCCAAGCTTAGCCCACTGCTTGTGGATAATGTCGGCGTATTCGTCCTTCCAGTCCCAGACTTGTTGAACGAACTTCTCCCGCCCAAGGTCGTAACGGGAAATTCCCTGCTTGCGTAAACGCGCTTCCACCTTGGCCTGGGTAGCAATTCCGGCGTGGTCCATCCCTGGTAACCAGAGAACGTCGTAACCCTGCATCCGCTTTTGACGGATCAGCATATCCTGCAGGGTCGTGTCCCAGGCGTGTCCCAGGTGCAGCTTCCCAGTAACATTCGGCGGTGGAATAACAATTGAATATGGGTGGGCCTTCTTATCGCCACTTGGCTTGAAGAGACCCTGGTCAATCCACCATTGGTAACGACCAGCTTCAACGGCTGTCGGATCATACTTTGTTGACATTTCCTTATCGGCTGCCATCGTATAATCGCTCCTTTCAAGATTATAAAATTGAGTTTCATCATATAAAAACGGTGACCAAATAAAAATCGCCCTATCAAAACAGATAGGACGATTGAATTCGCGGTACCACCTACGTTGAGCAGCCACTGGACTGCCCCGCTTGTTCATTTAATAACGGTAAATGAACCGGGCCCGCCTACTGAAATTCAGCGAACTAGCTCCCGAGCTACATTCGCGAAGCTGATCCGGGTCTTTCCAGCAGCGACCCTCTCTGGTGAATCATGGTACCTCGTTACTATTTCGGTCATCGCTTAATATTATGCTTGTATAATAGCTAAATTATCGCTGAGCGTCAAGCACCGATTACAGCAATTCGGCAAAAACGTCTTCGTTCTGGTTGAGGAAGTCTTCACCGGGATGGATATTGGTAATCTTGATCCCATCCAGGGAACGCTTCATCAAGCCTTCAATATCCAACCGCTGTTCGTACTTACGGGCCCGTTCCACATTTGGCCGGGTCTTTGGCGACGGCGGTGTGAAGACGGTACAACAGTCTTCGTACGGCAGGATCGACAGGTCATAGGTGCCAATCTGCTCGGCAATCTTGATGATCTCCGTCTTGTCATAGGATAGGACCGGCCGCAGAACAGGATAAGACGTAACGTCGTTGATCGCCAGCATACTCTCCATCGTCTGGGAAGCCACCTGACCGAGGGACTCCCCGTTAAAGATTGCCAGGCCGTGCCGCTTAACCATCAGGGCCGCCGCCAGCCGCAGCATCATCCGCCGCTGCACCGTCATCAGGTAACCCTCGGGCACCTTCTCCTTGACTGTTTCCTGGATCTCGGCAAATGGCACCTGGATGAAGCGGATGCTCCCGCTGTACTTGGCCAGACGTTCGGTCAGCTGCTGGGCCTTAGCCAACGCCTGCGGACTGGTGTACGGCGGACTGTAGAAGTGGACCATTTCCAGGGAAACGCCCCGCTTCATCGCCAGGTAGGCGGCTACTGGCGAGTCGATCCCACCGGACATCATCATCATTCCTTTACCAGCGGTACCAACCGGCAGACCACCGGCCCCCTTGATTGTCTCGCTGGACAGGAAGATCCCGTTGAGGCGGATTTCAACCCGCAAGGTCAGGTCGGGATGGTGAACATCAACCTTGAGCTTGTCAGGGAACTTATCCAGCAGGTAGCCCCCTAACTTGTTGTTCATCGCAAAGGTATCCAGTTCGAAATGGTGGTCAGAACGGCGGGTCTCGATCTTAAAGGTGATCGGGTGGTCGACCTGTTCTTCAATCATCTGGGCCGCCGCCTTGGCAGCCGCATCAAAGGACTTCTCAACCCGAATGGATGGGGAGAAGTTTTGGATCCCAAAGACCAGCTTCAACCGGTCCATTACCTGGTCGTAGTCCGCCCCGTTCAATTCAACGTGCAGACGGTCCCGCTGGGCGTGCACCTTGACCTGGTCGAAACTATGAAGGGCGTGGCGAACGTTATCGCCGAGCCGATCGATGAACGACTTCTTGTTATGACCCTTGGTAGACAGCTCACCATAGCGAACCATAATTTCGGTGTATTGCAAGCGCAATTCCTCCTTTCAATTTTTTCAACGATATATTAATCAATAATCTTTTGGAAACCAGCGTAGAGGGTATCAAAGACCTTATTGAACTCATCGGCCTCCGCCAGCGTGTTCTGGTCCCCCAGACTGATCCGGACCGCACTAGTGGCGATCTCTTCCGGAATCTTCATTGCGGCCAAAGTCCCCGCCTCGGAGTGCTTCTTGGAAGAGCAGGCACTAGTGGTAGAGATGTAGATGCCCTTATCTTCGAAGGCGTGAACAATGGTTTCTCCACGAACACCTGGAATGGCGAAGCAGAGGACGTGGCAGGCAAAGCCCTTGTCACGGCCAGAGATCAGCTTAACATGGTCGAACTGACTGAGGTGATCGTAGATCCGTTCCTTGATGGCCTGCTCACGCTTGACGGCCTCATCCTCGCCTTCCTTGATCAACCGGATAGCCCGCGCCATGGCGACGTCACCCGGTGTGTTCTCGGTTCCGCTCCGCAGCGTCCGTTCCTGACCGCCACCGGCAACCAATGGGGCCAATTGCCGGCCGCTCTTCACGTAGACAAAGCCGGTCCCCCGGGGAGCGTGGAACTTGTGGCCGGAAAAGGTGGCAAAGTCCACCCGGTCGCTGAAGACCAGGTCATCGACACCCTTGTCAATTGCCTGAACCGCGTCCACCATGTAGTGAATGTTCGGGTAGTCCTTCAGGATCTCACCGACTTCCTTGATCGGCTGAATTGTCCCGATCTCGTTGTTGATGGCCATAATGGAGACCAGGATGGTGTCGGGACGAATGGCCGCCTTGACGTCAGCCGGGTCAATCCGGCCTTCCTTATCAACCGGCAGGTAGGTGATATCAAAGCCCAGCTCCCGCAGCTGTTCCATTGGGTTGCGGACCGCCGCATGCTCAACGCTGGTCGTAATGATATGCTTGCCGAAGCGGTGCTTAGCCATCGCCGTTCCCTTAATCACCCAATTGTCCCCCTCGGAACCACCACTGGTGAAGATAATTTCACTGGGCTTAACCCCCAGCAGCTTGGCAATCTGCTGACGTGACTGTTCCAGCAGGTTCCAGGCATTTTCGCCAAAGTTGTGAAGACTGCTTGGGTTACCCCAGATCTTTTGACTGACCGTATCGTAGGTTTGCAGAACTTCCGGTGCAATCTTGGTCGTTGCACTGTTATCAAAGTAGATCATTAACTCTGTTCCTTTCCTCATAAAGATGATAATTAACGAGCAATCAGCAGATGAACTGACGGCTCGTCGAAATATTGGCGAGCATGCCATTGAATAGTTCGACTCAATCTTAAAACGACTTTATATTATAACAGAAAATCACCCGAGCGGCATTGAAAAAAGCATGGGGATAAGCTATTTGCCCATCCCCATGCATTATTATTACTCTATTGTTCATTTATTTCCTGGTAGTAGCTGTCCTCAATCCGCTTATAGCTGCCCGGTTCAGCCTCTTCCAACGCTGTGGCAATGGCTTCGAGACTGCCGGCATAGTTATATTGGTTGAACAACTCCTGAGACTTCTTAGCAGCCGCCGCCACCTTCTCGTTACCCGCGAAACGGTTAGCATACTGTTGAAGGCGTTCGGTCAGCTCCGCACTGTCACGAAGGTCGTTGGTCTTGTCCTGGAGCTTCTCCAGGTCCGACTCGACCATGATCAGCTGCTTTGTTACGTTCTCCATGTTGATCTTGTATTCGTCCAGCTCACTGGCCAGCTTCTTGACCTCATCGCTGACCCCGAAAAAGTAGTCCATATATTCCTGAGAAACCCCGGGAAGGTTAAGCTGCTCAACTTGGCGCCGAATTGTCCGCAAGCGTACAGAATACTGCTGCAGCATCTTACGGGCCCGTTGCTCATCGGTCTGCAACTTGGCGACCGCATCATTGATTTTGTTCTGCTCCTCTTCAATATCCGTCAGCCGGTCACGGTTAGCTTTCTCCCGGTCGACAATCCGGCTAAAGACCGCCTGCTGATCACGGATCGCCTGGTGGTCCTCATTATATTGCTTGACAATTGTCTTAATCTGTTCGTTCAGCTGCCGCGCACGTTCAAATTCATTGTTATTCAGGGTGTAGCTGAGACTCAGCCGATCCAGCTCAGCAATCAGCTCATTGTTCTGCTGCTGAGCATGCTGAGTAAACCGCCCCATCATCTCAACCAGGTGCCGGGCCTCGGGCCGCGCGTCGATTTCCTTTTGCATCACCGCGTAAATATGGTCGATCTGATCCGCCAGGTCGCTGTTAGCCTGCTTGACCACGTCCAGCTGCAGGTCATTGAGCTGCTCCATGGTTGCCTTAACCTTGGCTTGCAGCCGCTCGATCTGCTGGTCGATATCGTCCTCGACGAAGTGGTAATGTTCCTTTTTCAGGGTCTGGTAGCCGCTGGTCAGTTCAGTCAGCTGACCGGGGAATTCGGCTACCAGCGGCTTATACAGTGCCGGCACCCGTTTGATCTCCGCGGCCAGTTTCTGATTCCCCTGCTGCAAATCATTGAGGACCTCCTGGGCAGCATCCTGGTCACCCTTTCTGGTCAATTCAACAAAGCGGTCGTACTGTTTCTCCAGACCATCCAGCTGCTCATTCAGCTTCTTGGCGCTGTCGCCGTATTTAAAGTTCTTTTCATTTAATTGCTGATGGAACTTCTGATAGTTCTTTTTAATCCGGTCAATTGCCTGCTGGTGAGACTTGCTCTGCTGTTCAATCTGCTGCAGGGAAGTCGCCACCTCTTTTCGCGCCGTCGTTGCTTTGGCCAGTTCGTCGCGCAAATCATTGACTTGGGCACTGATCGTCAGTAGTTTAGTCGTGCGGGCAGCCTGAGCCAGGTCCTGCCCCGTGGAGCGAATGGCCTTAAGCTGGGGAACAATTTTGTCATTGTAGCGGTCCCTCAGCTGATCAAATTCCTGCTTGGCATCACCCGTCAGTTGGAGCTGTTCCGTTTCTTTTAACTGCTCTTCGACCTTGTTATCCATTAACTTTTGGCAAGCCGCTATTATCCCCTGGACCTGTTTGAGGATGCGGTGCTGGTACCATACAACCCCACCCAAGATAACCAGAATCACGATCAAAACTACAATTAAGACTTGAAACATTACAATCTCCACCTACAAATAAATTTGCCCTAACATAAGCTAATACTAGGGAAATTATACCATAGGATCACCAGGGGTGAATTACTAAAAATCCCCAATTTGCAACAAATCAATTGACGATGGCCGGTTCGGCATTGTATACTAGTTTTTGTGTAAAATAATGCAGCAGTGAGGGGCAAGCTCGTCAACAGACTAATGCCGAACGGTGTTTTTAGTAACCCAGCTGCAAGGGTGAAAAATTCAAATCAGCCTGCACGAATGCCAAGCTCACATCGGATTATTTTACTCCAACTAAATATATTGGAGGAATTTATTTATGTCTCGTTACACTGGTCCAAGTTGGCGTGTATCTCGTCGTCTTGGTGTTTCACTTTCAGGTACTGGTAAGGAATTAGCACGTCGTCCATACGCTCCTGGTGACCACGGTCGTGATCGTCACGGTAAGCTTTCTGAATATGGTACGCAACTTCGTGAAAAGCAAAAGCTGCGTTTCATGTACGGAATGACTGAACGTCAATTCTCCAACCTGTTCGTTCGTGCCGGCAAGATCAAGGAAGGTACCCACGGTGCTAACTTCATGGCCCTGCTGGAACGTCGTCTGGACAACATGGTTTACCGTTTAGGTTTGGCTACTACTCGTCGTCAAGCTCGTCAATTGGTTAACCACGGTCACATCACTGTTGATGGCAAGCGCGTTGACATCCCTTCATACGAAGTTGATGTTAACCAAGTCATCAGTGTTCGTGAAAAGTCCAAGAACCTGGACATCATCAAGAACGCGGTTGACGCCGTTGTTTCTCGTCCATCTTACGTTGACTTCGACGCTGACAAGCTCGAAGGTAAGTTGAACCGGATCCCTGCCCGTGAAGACATGGATGCCGACATCGATGAAGCCCTCATCGTTGAATTCTACAACAAGTAAGATTGACTTACTTATACCAAAAAGCAGCTCCCCGGTGGAGCTGCTTTTTTTATTGCTTGATGAAGGTTAGCCGGTCTGGCGTCGAATATTCCGGATGGTAGTGATAGGCGACATTAAAGGCCTTCACCCCCGCCAAGTCCGTAATATTATTCTCCGCCAGGTAGCGAACCATGTTTCCCCGGGCCATCTTGGCTAAAGTGGCCTTCTGCTTGACCCGGCCATCAATCACTTCCCCAAAGACACAGGTCACCAGGCGCCGCTCGCCACTCAAATAAGGGGTCACTGCCCGTGCGTATTCTTTGGAGGCCAGGTTGAGCACCAGCCGATCCTCCCGGTATAATTCTTCAGCTAGCCGGCCGCCCCAAAAATGGTAAAGGTCGGCAGTCACTGCCACCTTCGCCCGGTCGCCCATTCCCAGGCGGTAAGGCACGATGCCGTCGAATGGGCGCAGCAGACCATAAAAGCCGGAGAGGATGCGCAGGTGTTGTTCAATGTACGCTAACCCTTGATCAGTAAAGACGTCCGGCGCCATGTACTGGTACTGTAGTCCCCGGAAGGCCAAGATTGCCGGTGTCAGGTTCTGTGTCAGGTCCATCTCCTGGACCCGCCGGTAGTTCAGCCTCGCAATTTGGGTGCTGCAGTTCCACCATAAACGATGGAGCTCGTCATAGGTCAATCCCCGCAGCCAGTTCAGTATCTCTTGGGTCTGTGGTAAAAACTGCGGCAGGTGCTGATAAGGCAACGAATCGGTATCAATCTGCATGGTCCGCGCCGGTGAAACAATGATTTTCATTGAAATTCCTCCTTTCTCTAATTATGATCCTATCATGTTTGCAAAATTTATTTAAAATTTTTCATTCGTGTATTGTCTCACTTGTATGTCAACCGGTTGGCATATTCTCTAATAAATATATTTATAATAGTGCATGTGTCACATTAGTGCTTGTTGACATCTAGTCCCTAACGTTGTAAATTACCATTCGTAATGCGAGTGAAAGAATTCACGAATTAAGAGAGATAAGAGAAGGAGTGTTTTTTATGGATGAAGAAATTCCAGTCCATGGCCAAGTCGCCAAGCGAACCATTTCCCTTACGGCCAGCTGGGCATTCTTTGCATTTTCAATTGTTATTAACTCGATGGGAAACGTGCTTACCCTGGTAACCAGTTCCCATATTCATCCCCAATTCCTGGGGTCCGCTTACTGGACCGCTGCGGAAAACAACCTGGGGATTGCTATCCTGGGTAACCGACCAACCACCCTGTTCTGGGCCTTCATGATCCTGGGGATGCTGACCTCAGTCTTAAACGCCATCCTGATGCACAAGTGGGACTGGCGGCGGATCGGCGGCAACTTCATCTTCATGCTGCCGTTCTCCCTGTTCATTCAGTGGTTCTCCAACATCTTCAACCGGATCATGCCCGACGCCACGACCCTGCCGATGGTCATTCTTTACGTACTGATCAACTTCTTAGGGGTGGCCTTCATTGGGACTGCCATTTCCATCTACCAGCGGGCCAACCTGGTTCTGCACCCGGCCGATGACCTCTTCCAGATCATCCGGTTCCGGTACTGCCACGGAAATGCCACCATTGCGATGTGGGCTTCCTACATTCCACCGACGATCATGGCCATCATCGCGGCGATCATCCAGGGCGGCATCTACAACTTCGGTCTAGGGACCCTGTTTGCCTTAGCATTCCAGGGCGCCATCACTGGCTGGGCGGACCTGCACATCTTCCCACACCTCAAGCACCAAGCATTGGATGTTGGTAACTAATTCTTATAGCTAAAGCAGCTCGTCAGTGCGGGCTGCTTTTTTCGTATCTCAGGGCATAACTTGTTATAATGAAGTCACGAAAATAAGAGAAAGGATGGTTCACCTAATGGCAACCGATAACCAAAAATCCGGGGCTGAACAGCGGATCGAAAATGCAATTTATGGGACGCCTAAGATCAAGCCTGATGAACAGCGCAAGTACCTGGGCACCTTCCGTGAGCGGGTCTGCCTCACCATCAGTGTTAAAGAATTGCACGAGCAGAACTGGCAGCCGGCCCTGGTTGCTGAGCTCAAACGGGGAATCGGCAACCTGGTTTTCCTGAACGGCAACCTTCCCCATGAAGATCTCCATCCCTACCTGCTGGCCACCAACCAGCACGGCGGGATCTTTACCATGAAGACTGATCCCGAATTCCGGACTGATCCAGAATCACTAGCCGTGGTAGTCGCCGCCAAGACCGGGGTTTACCAATCACCGGTCGACGTCGAAAAACGCTACCCCCAGTTCAAGGGCGCTCCATCATCGGCCCCCAAACAAGCCGACAACGAAAAACGCGGCTTCTTCTACCGGCTCTTCCATCAGAAGGGGGAAGCATGATGCAGCAACCCCTCGCCTACCGAATGCGGCCCCGCACCCTTGACGAGGTTGTCGGCCAACAGCACCTGGTCGGCGCCGGCAAGATCATCAACCGGATGGTCAAAGCCAAGATGCTCTCCTCGATGATTCTCTACGGTCCGCCGGGCACCGGGAAGACCAGCATTGCCAGCGCCATCGCTGGTTCAACCAAGTATGCCTTCCGTAAACTAAACGCCGCCACCGATTCCAAGAAGGACTTGCAGATTGTGGCGGAAGAGGCCAAGATGAGCGGTACGGTGATCCTCCTGCTCGATGAAATCCACCGTCTGGACAAGAGCAAGCAGGACTTCCTGCTTCCCCACCTGGAGAGCGGCCGGATTGTCCTGATCGGGGCCACCACCGAAAATCCCTACATCAGCATCAACCCGGCCATCCGGAGCCGGACGCAGATCTTCCCCGTCCACCCGCTGACTAGTGACGACATCAAGGTGGCCATTGAGCGGGCCCTCAAGGATCAGGAACGGGGGCTCGGCAAGCTCCCAATTGAGCTAGCCCCAGAGGCTGAAGAACAGTTGGCCACTGCTACCAACGGCGACCTGCGCAGCGCCCTCAACGGACTGGAACTGGCCGCCAAGTCGACCGACCCGGGCGATGACGGCAAGATCCACCTAACCCTGCCGATTATTGAGGAGAGTGTCCAAAAGAAAGCATTAGGGGCCGACAAGGATGGGGACGCCCACTATGACGTTATCTCCGCCTTCCAAAAATCCATTCGCGGTTCCGATACCGATGCTGCCCTCCACTACCTCGCCCGTCTGGTTGAGGCCGGGGACCTGCCAAGCATTGCCCGCCGGCTGATGGTAATTGCCTACGAGGATATTGGCCTGGCCAACATGCCGGCGGCTCAGCGGGCAGTAACTGCTGTCCAGGCGGCCGAACGGATTGGCTTCCCCGAGGCCCGGATCCCGTTGGCCGATGCGGTGATTGAACTCTGTCTATCGCCCAAGTCTAATTCCGGAATCACCGCCATTGACGCCGCCATCGCCCAGGTCAAGCAGGGTGGGTTCGGCGATGTCCCCGACCACCTCAAGGATGCCCACTATAAGGGCGCCGCCAAGCTGGGGCACGGCACCGACTATGATTTCCCTCATGACCATCCCCAGGACTGGGTGGCCCAGCAGTATCTCCCTGATCGGATCAAGGATGCCCAATACTTCCATCCTAAGCAGAACGGGCACTTTGAGCAGGCCTTAAACCGCCAGTACTGGCAGCTGCGGCGCGCCCAGCACCAGGCATTGCGCGGTCACCATCATCCGGGGAAATAATTGCCTAATTGAGCAAAAGATGCTAACATAATAATTGAAAATTCTGTAGTGTACGCGTTGTCTAAACGCAGGTTTGCCTTACAGTCTTTTTACTTTGGGACTAGTGCAATGCCCTTTCTACAGCATGCCTTTTCACTTGGTAGTTGGCGACTGGGCGGCCGTGTCCCACCTGTCTTAAACGCAGGTCAACACTGAATGACAATTAACGGCACCAACGGAGTTTTTGGCGCGGTGATGATTAGCTTTGTCACCGCGCTATTTTTTATTCAAAAGGACTGAACACCAATGATCTTATCAATCTTTGTGACCCTCTTCGCCCTGATCGCCCTCTTCGAAGGGATCTACTTTCTCACCCACCTGGGCAAACCCTTTTTGATCTTCGACCCGGTCAAGAGTAGCTTTGTCCACCGTCAGCTCCAGATTTGGGGTGTGATAATGACCGTTCTCGGTATTATCACCCTGATCGCTGCCTGGACTAACAGCATTGCCTTTATCGTCACCATGGTGGTCCTGGGCTGCATTCTGGAAACCCAGATGGCTTTCTCAATCACTAGTGAATTTCGGGCAAAGAATCGCTGACTTTGCTTTACGTCTATTCTGCGAAAAGTGTATAATAAGGTAAAGGATTTATGAGGAGGCACTAATATGGCACAAGAATATAAACACATTTTGGTTCCAGTTGATGGATCCGCAGAAGCCGAATTAGCCTTTAAGAAGGCGGTTGCCGTTACCAAGCGGAACGGTGAAGATGCTGAACTGCGTCTGCTCCACGTCGTTGATACCCGGGCATTCCAAAACATCTCCAGTTTTGACACCTCGATGGTTGAGCAGGTTACCGACACTGCCAAGAAGACCCTCGACAAGTACGTTGACTACGCTAAGAAGAACGGTGTCCAAAAGGTCAGCTACTCCATCGAATATGGAGCCCCAAAGACCATCATCGCCCGGGACGTTCCAAAGGAAATGAACGCCGACCTGATCATGATTGGGGCCACTGGTCTGAACGCGGTTGAACGGATCCTGATCGGTTCTGTTACCGAATACGTTACCCGGATGGCAATCTGCGATGTCCTAGTTGTCCGGACTGACCTTGACAACAAGCCGATTGAAAATCCAAAGAACAAGAAGAAGTAATATCTACCTTATAAAAAACGTCCCGTAATTGGTGAAAGCCGAATTACGGGACGTTTTTTAGTTTTAGAACTAAAAGGACCATGGCCCATCTCAACGACAGGAACACGGTCCTAAATAATCGCTATTTTATTGCAGCTTTGCCAGTTCGGTCTCAATATCTTCTTCCATCAGCGTACCGTGACGGGCAATATGGAGGCTCTTTGCGATCTCTAATGCCTGCTTGGCATCCGCTGGCTGATCCTTGGCAATGTAGCAGCGGCCAAGATACAGGTACAGCTCATCCAGCAGGAACAGGGAATCGTGCTCCCGGCACATCTTGATTCCCCGGTTGACCATTTCAATGGCACTATCCGGATCACCTAATTCCAGGTACAGGTTAGCGATCTGGTCATTGATTGAGGTCCACTGGTGCAGACTCCCGATCAGTTTCTTGTTATCAATCAGCTTAACGGACCGGTTAGTCAGGCGAATGGCCCGTTCACGGTCGTTACGCTTCAGGTAAGCCATCGCCATCCCCGCCGTTGTCATGGCCAGGTAAATATTGGCACTAGTTGTCGCAAATTGAGTTAAGACTAATTCAAAATTAAAGATGGCATCGTCAATCTGGTTGTTTTCGACCTGGACCATTCCCAACAGGTAGTAGTAACGCTGCTTGTCAAAGTCGCTATCCAGCTGCTTTACCTTGACTGAACCCAGCAGCTGCTCTGCCTGGTCGTATTCATGCGCCGTCAGCAGGTCGATCACCTGGTTAAAGGTATCGTTTACCCCACTGACTTCGTTTTCAACAATCCGATCTGACGAAATATTTAACCGCTCACAAATTGCAGTCAAGATGTCCATCTTTGGTAATCGGTTTTGCTTTTCCATCAAGCTAATCGTCGCTTGAGTACAGATGCCCTCGGCTAATGCGGTTTGCGACAAGCCCCTCTTGCGGCGAATTTGTTTTAAAACGTCTCCACGGAGTTTCATTGGTTATCATCCTCAAATAAATTCTCTCTCAGGTTACTTAAGACAACAAAGTACTAATTACTTTCTAAAGGTATTATAACATTTGTTATAATATTTATACTAGTAATTAGCATCTCAATGCTATTTCACCCGTGCTATTATTTACCCATTACCGGATTTATTTTTACTTTAAAAATAAAAATGGGCAGTAACACTAATTATCTTAGCATTATCGCCTATTTTTAACAATATCTTTCAAAAAATTTTTAATTGAATTTCTTTTTACCGACGCGCTCCGTTCCGAGCTCCTTAAAGTCATAGGTAATCTGACTGTTGCGCTTGAATTCTTCCAGGCCTAACTCGATCAGCCGGTCAATCAGTTCGGAATAACTAATACCGGAGACTTCCCACATCTGTGGATAGAGACTGATGTTGGTAAAGCCCGGCAAGGTGTTCGGTTCACCCAGGTATGGCACATTATTCTCGTCCACCAGGAAGTCAATCCGGGCCATCCCCTTCATACCGAGGGCCTTGTAAGCCTTCAATGCCATGTCGGTGATCTCATCAGTCAGGTACTGCGGCAGCTTGACAGGCAGTTCAAAGACCACCCCGCTGGCATCTACGAACTTGTTCTCGTAGTCGTAGAACGGATCACCGGCTGGCACCCGCACTGCCCCTAACTTAGAAGCAATCGGGTGTTCGTTACCGAGGATTGAAATTTCAACCTCCTGCGGATTAGCAACCCCCTGCTCAGCCAGCACCTTGAAGTCATACTTGAAGGCGTCGTCCAGGGCTGCCTCGTATTCATCAGCGTTGGTAACCCGGTGAATACCAACTGAAGAGCCCTGCTTAGCTGGCTTGATGAAGACCAGGTCGCCGAGCTTCTCTTCAATCTTGCCCCATGAGTAGTCGGCCCGGTTTTCCGGCGTCAACAGGACGTACGGCGTATTTCTGATTCCGGCTTCAGTCAGAATCTTCTTGGTCAGGTCCTTATCAAAGGCCATCGCGCTTGCCGCAATGTTGGAGCCCACGTATGGCTTGTTCAACAGCTTGAATAAGCCCTGAATGGTCCCGTCTTCCCCAAGGTTACCGTGAATAACCGGGTAGAAGAAGTCAATCGTCTTCAACTCGTTTAGGGCCATAATCGGTGCCAATGGTTGGGTAAGGTCCATCTTTGAGTAAGCATCCTTAACCACTGTATCTTCCGGTTCACCGTCAAAGATGCGCTGGGAGTATTCATTATTCAGCAGAATCCCGTCCTTGGTAAACATGAACAGGCTCACATCGTACTTGTCCTTATTGAGGGCATCATAGATATTGTGGGCCGAACGCTTAGAAACGTCGTGTTCAGAGGAGTTTCCACCGAAGAGCAGCGCAATCTGTAACTTCTTAGACATTTGAAATACCACCTTACATATTGATTTTATTTAATCCGCTATTCCTAGAACCTTAAGTATAACATGATTAACCGACGGCGCCAATGGGCCCAAACAAAAAAGCAACCGCCAACTGGCAGTTGCTTTTTCTTATTCATTACTTAACTTCGACGATCCAGTTTTGTGCTTCATCGTCGGAACTCAAACCGGCTGGGTCATCGACAATCTTGTCATTGACCGCCACAATGGTTCCTGCTACTGGACTGTCCAGGTCGGTAACGGCCTTTTCGGCTTCGACAGAAACAAACTTGCCGCCATCTTCAAGGACCGTTCCCTTAGCAGGAACATCAATGAAGTTGATCTTGCCCAGGTCATCGCGGCCCTGATCATTCAGGCCCACCCGGGTGTTGCCATTGTCGAGCTTCTTAGTCCAAAAGTAGTTGTTTTTTGCAGCCATATCTAAATACCCCACTATCTAAACTCTTTTTTGTTACTAAACATATAAGAATGATGGTGATAACGCATCGACATTACCATCCCTATCCCGATCAGGTTACCAATTAAAGAAGAACCCCCGGCGCTAATGAACGGAAGCGGGATCCCTGTCAGCGGCAGCAATCCGATGTTCATTCCAATGTTTTCAAAAACGTGGAAAAGGATCATCATAATGACCCCGGTTGAGATGTAGGCGTAAAACTCATTCTTAGTATCAAATGTAACACGAATCATCAGATAAATTAAGAGTAAATAGATCAAAATGAGGAGAACCCCACCGATAAAGCCGAAATTCTCACCAATTACGGAGAAGATCATATCTGATTCCCGCACAGGAACGTAGACCTTCGAGTTGTTAAACCCGGTCCCGGTAATCCCACCAGAACCAACTGCCTTGATACTCTGCCACAGCTGGTAACCCTGGTTAGTCGTATCCTGTTCTGGATGCAGCCAGGTGTCGACCCGGTCGAACTGGTAGGCCTGGAAGCCAACGTGCTCCAGGATCCGCCGGCCAACCGACGAGGTAACCATTGCCAGGGCCGAACCACCAACGACTGCCAATACGGTGGCCGCTGGGGCGATGATCCGCCAGGTAACCCCGGAAACCAGGACCATCCCGCAGAAGATGGCAAAGAACACCAGCGACGTCCCGAAGTCGTTCTGGAAGTGCAGTGAAACTAGAATCGGCAACAGCCACAGAAACATTGTCCCGATCAGCCGCCAGTCGGACTGGACGGTGTGGACGCTGTAACGGTTGTTATGGGTGGTAATCACCCGTCCCATCATCAGGATATAGGCCGGTTTCATAATTTCCGAAGGCTGAAAGGTAAACGGCCCAATGGCAAACCAACTCTTCGCACCGGTACTTGCGTAGTACGACCGGCTATAGAAGACCAGGATGGCAAACATCAGGAAGAGACTCAGCCAATAGACAATCGGAGCGATCTTCCATAGCTGCTCCGAATCAAACTGCATGATCACCACAATCAGGATTGTCCCGATCGCGTACCACACCAGCTGGGTAATTACCTGCCGCGCCACACTGGTTGGCTGGCGATCGTGAACGGCTGCCACGTAGATTGAGGCTAACCCGATCAGGGCCAGCAGGAGGACACAGAAGATGATCCCCCAGTCAATCCGATTTTCTTCATCACTTTGCGAACGTTGCATTACCTAACTCCTTTACTCAATTATTTTCAAAGAGAACAGTAGCGCATTAGTGCTGGTGCAGGTGGTACTGCTGGAGAACCATCTCCAGGCCTTCTTCCTGCGAATGAACGAAGAATTCGCTCTGGTCCGCCGTCAGCAGGGCCTTGAAGCGGTCATTGTCCGTTACCACTTCACCAATCAGCCGTTCACCAATGAAAATTTGCTGAACCGGTTGATTTTGCCGTTCAATATCCTTAACACTTACTTCAATCTTTTTGTCTTTTTTAGCCACAATTTCACCTTTTACTTAGTATTTGCGTCGAAACGTAAAATGGTCAGGTACCGGGTCATAGCCCCCGCGCACAAACGGCTGGCAACGTAGGATCCGAGCGATTCCCAGCAGGGCCCCTTTCAATCCAAAGCGTTCCAGGGATTCGAGCATGTACTGAGAACAGCTGGGATAGTAACGACAGACCCGAATCTGTCGCCGCGCCGAAATCGTTCGTTGATACCACCGTACCATCTTGCATAATACCTGAACCATCAATGCTACTTCTTCTTATCAGTCTTTTGCATCCGTTCCAGCATCTCACCGGCACCCTTGGCAACGTTGTCCAACGGGCTCTGGGAGACCACTACCGGCACCTTCAGACGGTCGCTGAAGAGCTTGTCGATTCCCTTCAAGAGGGCCGTCCCACCGGTCAGCATGACACCCCGATCAATGATATCACTGGCCAGCTCTGGCGGTACGGTCTCCAGGACGTTGATCGTGGCGGTCAGAATCTGTTCCAGGGTATCGTGGATGGCCTCTTCAATCTCGTTTTCGTTGACGGTGATCTGCTTTGGCATCCCGCTAGCCACATCACGACCGCGCACATCCATCTCAGCCGGTTTTTCAACCTTGAGGGCCGTCCCGATCTTCATCTTGATGTTTTCGGCAGTGTGTTCACCGATGACCAGGCCGTGCTTATCCTTAATGTAGGCGGCAATGTCATTGTTGAGCTTGTCCCCTGCCATCCGGATAGAACGGCTGGAAACAATATCGCCAAGGGAGAGGATGGCGATATCACTGGTTCCACCCCCCATGTCGATAACCATGCTGCCGCGCGGCTTGAAGATATCGAGGCCGGCACCGATCGCCGCTACCTTTGGCTCGTACTCCAGGTAAACCTTGCCGCCACCGGACTGTTCAGCCGCCTGGATGATGGCCTTGCGTTCGATCTCGGTAATGTTGGTTGGTGCACAGATCATGATGTTTGGCTTGGACATGAAGCCCTTAACGCTCAGCTTGCCAATGAAGTAGGCCAGCATTTCTTCCGTAACGTCGAAGTCTGAGATGACCCCATTCTTCAATGGCCGGATTGCCCGAATGTTGCTTGGTGTCCGCCCCACCATTCGGTAGGCCTCGGACCCAACCGCCAAAATCTTGTTGGTTTGGGTGTCAATTGCAACAACGGAAGGTTCGTTCAGGACAATGCCCTTGCCCTGAACATAGATCAGCACGTTGGCTGTTCCTAAATCAATACCAATATCTTGTGCCATTATTTACTGCTCCTTCTCGAGAAAGATTTTTATTTTAGTTAATATCGTTCGTATTATACCATAATATCGCCGCAAACTGCGGGTCAGTCATGGTTAGTTTCGTTAGTCGGGTGGCCCGGCGACAGCTTGAACTTATCGGCAATATCGATCCGGTCAATTTGCGCCCCCAGCGCCCGGAGCTTTTGCTGAAAGTGGTAGTAGCCGCGATCAATCTCACTGACGTTGCGGACCCGGGTGACCCCGTCAGCGGCCAGGCCGGCCAACACAAGGGCCGCCCCGGCGCGCAGATCAGAGGCCGTTACCTCCGCCCCGCTGAACTTAGTGGGCCCATCTAAGACGGCTACCGGACCGCTGATTTGGAATTTGGCATTCATCCGCCGCAATTCCTCTAAGTGCATGAAGCGCTTCTCAAAGATCCGCTCATCCAGGGTACTGACCCCGTTGGCCAACAGCTGGAGAACGGATATCTGCGGTTGCAGGTCGGTCGGAAAGCCGGGGTACGGCATGGTCTTGATGTTGGTCGGTAACAAGACTGCTGTTCCCAGAACCCGGACACCATCATCCTGACGCACCACTGTTACCCCCATCTCCTCCAGTTTGGCGATCAGGGAAGCATTGTGCTCGGCAATCGTATCCGCGACCACGACGTCACCATTGGTAATTGCGGCGGCGATCATAAAGGTTCCCGCCTCAATCCGGTCCGGCATCAGACGGTACTCACAGCCATGCAGAAAGTTCACCCCTTGGATGCGGATCACCGTGGTTCCGGCACCATGTACCCGGGCACCCATCTTGTTCAAGAAGTTGGCCAGCTCGATAATCTCCGGTTCCCGGGCCGCATTTTCGATCGTTGTGATCCCGGTGGCCCGCGTTGCCGCCATCATCAGGTCCTCAGTCGCACCGACACTCGGAAAATCCAGGTAGATCCGGGCGCCCGTCAGACGGTCAGCTTGTGCGACAATATAACCGTCGCGCTGGTCAACCTGGGCTCCCAGAGCACTCAGCCCCTTGATATGCAGGTCGATGGGTCGGGACCCGATGGCGCAGCCGCCCGGCAAGGCCACCTTAGCGTAACCGGTACGGGCCAGCAGTGGCCCCATCACCAGCAATGAAGCGCGCATCTCATCAACGTATTCAAACGGGGCCTCATTAGCCACCGACTTCTGGGCGTCGAGCAGGAGTTCGTGCTTTTCCTGATCAAAGACCACCGTTACGTTCAGGAACTGCAGCAGGCGATTCATCGTTATGATATCCAATAGCGACGGTACGTTAGCCAGACGAAAGCTGCCTACCGTTGCCAGCAGACTAGCCGCCTGAATCGGCAGTGCCGCATTTTTGGACCCTTCAATATGAACACGGCCGGTTAGACGGCGGCCGCCTTTAATCACCATTTTCTCCATCGTCTACTCCCTCAATTCCTAGCGAACCAGATATACCAAGTTGCTAATTGCACTAATGATATTTAAGAAAAAGCTCGCACACAGGTAGCCCAGTGCTGTTGCCGCCAAAACAATTGCCAATGGCAACGTTCGTGGCGGCTGCTTGAAGAAGCGTTCGATGTGAAAGCCTTGAATCGCGTTGAAGGCCAGCCATACAAATAACAGCTGGACCACAATCTCAATTAATGCGTGAATTCCCGTCAGTTCCAAGCCCGGTCCTCCTAACAAAACGTTTGTATTCTATCATATCATAGTCGGATGATCCGTAATATTAAGAAAGCTTAACTTAATCAAAATAATTAGGCTTTTCTTTCATCAATTATAAGAGCATTATTTTCGTTATCAACAATGAAAACCGCCGTTCATAACAACAAAGGGATTGCAACACATTGCTGTGTCGCAATCCCTTATGTCACGAAACTCGTCAGACGAGTCCTTATTTGTTGAGGAGCTTAGAAGTGTTCAGACGGTTAATAGCCCGCTTGAGGTGTACTTCAGCCCGTGCCAAGTCATCTTGATTATGTTCGCGCTTGGCTTTTTCAATTTCTGATTCTGACCGCTTCTTAGCTGCCTCAGCCCGTTGAACATCAATTTCCTCGGGCATTTCGGCACTATCGGCAGCGATCAGTGCCTGGTGGCCATCGAATTGGATGATTCCACCGTTAACGGCGGCAACTTCGGCGGTTCCTTCATCATGCTTAATCCGCACGGTGCTGATTTCCAGCGCAGCAAGCAATGGCACGTGATTTGCCATGATCCCCATCTGACCACCCGCGGTGTTCATGATGACCATCGTGGCATTATCATTGTCGTAAACAGTGCCGTCAGGGGTAATAATCGTGACCTTAAATTTACTGTCAGCCATAAATTATCCCCTCCTAATCTTTGCTGTCTGCGTCAGTGTCCGCCTGTAATTTCTTTGCCTTTTCCACAACGTCTTCAATTGGACCAACCAGACGGAATGCTTCTTCCGGCAAGTCATCGTACTTACCTTCCAGAATTTCCTTGAAGCCCTTGATGGTGTCCTTCAATGGAACGTACTTACCAGGTTGACCGGTAAATTGTGAAGCAACACTGAAGCTTTGTGACAGGAAGTTCTGAATCCGCCGGGCACGAGCAACAATCGTCTTTTCTTCGTCAGACAATTCATCCATCCCCAAAATAGAGATGATGTCTTGCAGTTCGTGGTACCGTTGCAGAACGTGTTGAACCTGCATTGCAACTTCGTAGTGTTCCTTACCAACGATTTCTGGCGTCAAGGCAGTTGAGGTTGAAGCCAGTGGGTCAACGGCTGGGTAAATACCAATTTGCGTCAACCGCCGTTCCAGGTTGGTAGTAGCATCCAAGTGGGCGAAAGTCGTGGCTGGAGCTGGGTCGGTGTAGTCATCGGCAGGAACATAAACGGCCTGGATAGACGTGATGGAACCCTTCTTAGTAGAAGTGATCCGTTCTTGCAACTGACCCATTTCAGTAGCCAACGTTGGCTGGTAACCAACGGCAGAAGGAATCCGCCCTAACAGGGCAGAAACTTCTGAACCGGCCTGGGTGAACCGGAAAATGTTATCGATGAAGAGCAGCACGTCCTGACCCTTAACATCACGGAAGTATTCCGCAATCGTCAGACCAGTCAAGGCAACCCGCATACGGGCACCTGGTGGTTCGTTCATCTGACCATAAACCATGGCCGTCTTTTCCAGAACCCCGGAAGCCTTCATTTCGTAGTACATATCGTTACCTTCACGGGTCCGTTCACCGACCCCAGTGAAGACAGAAATACCGTTGTGACCTTGGGCAATGTTGTGAATCAATTCCTGAATCAAAACGGTCTTACCGACACCGGCACCACCGAAAAGACCAATCTTACCACCACGAACATATGGAGCCAAGAGGTCAATAACCTTGATCCCCGTTTCCAGAATTTCCGTGTTGTTGTTTAATTCGTCATACTTAGGTGCGTCACGGTGAATTGGCATCCGCTTAGCATCTGGACCAAACTTCGGTCCGTTGTCAACTGGTTCACCTAAGACGTTAAATACCCGACCAAGAGTATCGTCACCAACTGGCACACTAATTGCGGCACCAGTGTTTTCAACTTCCATTCCCCGCTGAAGACCATCGGTTCCGTCCATGGCAATCGTCCGGACAACCCCGTCACCCAATTCCAGGGCAACTTCAGTCGTTAAGACCTTGTCATCACTTTCCTTAATCTTCAGGGCATCGTTAATTTCAGGAAGCTTTTCGTCTAAGGGGAACTCAACATCAACAACTGGTCCGATAACTTGGACAACTTTACCAGTACTCATGTTGTTTCCTCCTACGTTTGAAATTATTCTTGTGCAGTCATCCCACCGGTAATTTCAGTAATTTCGGTGGTGATAGCTGCCTGCCGTGCTCGGTTATACTGCAATTGCAATGTTGAAACAATGTCATCAGCATTGTCGGTCGCAGAACGCATGGCGTTAGCACTTGATGAGTGTTCGGACGTCTTGGCATCCAGAATAGCCCCATACAAGGCACTCTCTGCGTACTGTTCAACCAGTGCAGAAACAATTGCCGTATCTGACGGTTCAAATTCATATTCAGCCGAAACGTGGGCAGTCGTTGCACTGCCATTTGCTGAACTGTCTTGCTGGTCATTAGCGGCTGCCAATTGGGCAAGCTCGTCCTCGTCCAGCAGCGACTTTTCAGTAATTGGCATCGCATCGTGAACTACCACGTGTGACGTAATCCGGTTCACATAGTGGCTGTGGACCGTGTACAGTTCATCGAAGACCCCGTCATTGTACATTTGGACCGCTGTCCGGACAATTGGCAGAACTTCTCTAAATGTTGGCACGTCACTAACCCCAGAATACTGGTACACGATGTTCATGTCCCGCTTCTGGAAGAATTCCGTCCCGGTCTTTCCGATCGTCAAGAAGACGGTATTATCCTTGGTCAAGTTGTGCTTGGCCATCAGTCCCATGGTTTCCTTGATGATGTTACTGTTGTAACTGCCTACAAGGCCCCGGTCTGAGGTGATTACCAGGATCCCGGTCTTCTTAACCGGACGCTTTTTGAATAGTGCAGCGTAAACATCATCTTGCGAAGCAGCAGATGTTGCGCTGTGAGATTTAACCAGATCAGCCAACATTTGTTTAACCTTCTCAGCATAAACTTCGTAGGTTTGAGTATGGTGTTGAATTTGGTTCAGTTTAGCAGTTGAAACCATCTGCATCGCAGACGTGATTTGCCGAGTACTCTTCGTAGATTCAATTTTATGTTTAACTGCAGCAAGTGAAGCTGGCACTAAATCTCACCGTCCTTTCGACTAACTATCATTAATTACTTGGCAGCAGCTTGCTTCTGGCTGTCACTCGTTTGGAATGACTTGCTAAAGTCAGCAACTGCGTTTTGTAAGCCATCGCCTTCTGGCAGCTTACCAGTCTTCGTGATGTCGTCATAAAGGTCTTGGTGGTTAGCGTGCATGTAAGCAGCCAGCTCACTCTCATAACGTTGAACATCATCCAACGGAATCTTATCAATGAAACCGCGTGACAGTGCAAACAGCGTTACAACTTGTTGAGCAACTGGTTGTGGATCGTGCAAGCCTTGCTTTAAGACTTCCATCGTCCGCTGACCACGAGCCAACTTAGCCTGGGTAGCGTCATCAAGGTCAGAACCGAACTGGGCGAATGATGCCAATTCGTTGTAGGAAGCGATATCCAGACGCAGGGTACCGGCAACCTTCTTCATGGCCTTGATCTGGGCGTCACCACCAACCCGGGAAACAGAGGTCCCGGCATCGATGGCCGGCCGCTGACCAGCGTAGAATTCATCAGAGTCCAGGAAGATCTGGCCATCAGTGATGGAAATAACGTTGGTTGGAATGTACGCAGAAACGTCCCCGGCCTGGGTCTGAATGATTGGCAGGGCAGTCATTGAACCACCGCCAAGGTCATCAGAAAGACGAGCAGCCCGTTCAAGCAAACGTGAGTGGGTGTAGAAGATATCACCAGGGTAAGCTTCACGGCCAGGAGGACGACGCAGAATCAGTGAAAGTTCACGGTAAGCATCGGCCTGCTTTGAAAGGTCATCGTAGACAATCAGAACATCCTTGCCGCCGAACATGAACTCTTCACCCATTGCGGCACCGGCATATGGCGCGATGTAAAGCATTGGGGCTGGGTTGGAAGCACTAGCAGAAACAACGATCGTGTAGTTCATGGCACCGAACTTCCGTAAGGTTTCCACGTTGGCACGAACAGTTGATTCCTTTTGACCAATGGCAACGTAAATGCAGATAACATCCTTGCCCTTTTGGTTAATGATCGTGTCCAATGCAATGGCCGTCTTACCGGTCTTCCGGTCACCAATGATCAACTCACGCTGACCACGACCAATTGGAACCAAGGCATCGATAACCTTGATACCAGTTTGCAGTGGTTCACTAACACTCTTCCGCTCCATAACCCCTGGAGCCTTCCGTTCGATAGGACGCGTCTTGTCGGTCTTGATCTCACCTAAACCATCAATTGGCCGACCTAATGGGTCAACAACCCGTCCCAGTAATGCATCACCGACGGGTACTTCCATGATTCGACCCGTCCGTTTAACGGTGTCACCTTCACGGATTCCCGTGAAGTCCCCTAAAATAACGATACCAACATCGTTACTTTCGAGGTTTTGGACCATTCCGTAAACACCGTTGCTAAATTCGAGCAACTCACCGGCCATGGCGTTTTCCAAGCCATCGGCACGAGCAACACCATCACCAACGTAGGTAACCGTCCCGGTTTCTTCAACAGAAACTTGGTCTTGGTAGTTGGCAAGCTGTTTCTTGATGAGTGAACTGATTTCCTCAGTTTTAATGCTCATAAAGGTCTCACCTCTTTAACAAAAGATCTATTTTATCTAACTAGTAAACGACGAATTTGCTTAATCTTTGAGCTGAGACTACCATCCAAGGTCTTGTAATCAGCATGGACAATAACCCCACCTAAAATTTCTGGATCAACCTGTTCGTTTAAGATAACCTCGGTTGCGCCAAAACGCTTGGCCAGGTTGGTCTTCAGTTGATCCCGTTGTTGTTTATCGAGTTGGATCGCTGTGACAACGTCAGCATGTATCCGCTTATTCTTAGCGTCATACCGCCGTTCAAACTCATCAATAATTGCGACCATGCAATCCATGCGGCCGTAATCAAAAAGCATTTGAATCAGGTTAGCAACGTACTGGGAAGCACCCTGTTGCAAGTCCTGAACTAATGCTTTCTTTTCATCGAGTGACAGTTGGACACCCGCCAATGCGGATTCCAAGCTCTCATTGTCCTCAAAGACTTGGCGTAAAGCAATCAATTCTTGATAAGTTTGATCGAGTTCGTTGTTCTCATCGACCAATTCGAACAGTGCCCGGGCATAGCGCCCCGCAACCGTCTTCTTATCAAGACTCATGATTTACCAACCCTTCAATATAGGAGTCGATCAGTTGCTTTTGATCGTCTGCCTTTAATTCCTTTTGGATGAGTTTGGAAGCAATCTCAATAGATAAGTTTGCAACGTCATCCTTAGCACCATTCAGCGCATCGCGACGTGCTTGATCCGCATCCTTTTGTGCTTGTTGTTTGAGGGCTTGAGCATCGTTTTGTGCTGCCTCAACAATTTGTGCTCGTTGTGTTTCAGCCGACTTCTTAGCATTGCTTACAATGTCTGCAGCTTCTTGACGTGAATTTTGCAGTTCAGCTTGACGCTTGGCAGCCATCTTTTCAGCATTTGCCCGTGACCGCGCCGCGTTGTCGATATCACTGGCAATCTTGTCTGCCCGCTTCTTCATCATGTCAGTAACTGGTCCCCATGCGAAGTGCTTGACCAGCAGCATCAGGATAATGAAGGTAACGATGTAGAATACAAGGTCCCCGATGTATAAACTGTTCGATTCAGCTAACACACTGTTCACAAACATCTATTGACACCTCCTTGTCATATAAAAATCAAATTGTGATTCAATAATTACTTGTTCATAACAAGGAAGCCAATAACGATGGCGATAATAGGCATGGCTTCAATCAAACCAACACCGATGAACATCGTTGCTTGTAATCTACTTTGTAATTCTGGTTGACGTGCGATACTGTCGACAGTGTGTCCGATTAAGATACCATCACCAATACCACCACCGATAGCGGCACCCATAGCCGCGAGTCCTGCAGCAATTGCTCCTAATGCCATTTTAAAATTCCTCCTTAGAGATTATTATTCGGAAACCTTCCGAGAAATATAAACCGTCGTTAATGTTACAAAGACATAAGCCTGGATTGAACCGATAAATACGGAGAAGCCTTGCCATGCTAATTCCAGAAGCAATCCCGGAATGATCGTTAAGGCACCGTGTGAGAAGGCCATATTGGCAATCAAACTCATTAACAGTTCACCAGCAAAAATGTTACCAAAGATACGGAGACCCAGCGTCAAGAAGTTGGCGAACTCCTCAATGATGTTAACTGGCAGCATCAAGGCAAACGGCTTGGTGTAGTTCTTAAGGTAACCGCCAAGACCGTTGTGGGCAACACCGGCAAAGTGTGCCAATGCCATGACCATCAGTGAGAAGGTCAGCGTAACGACTGGATCCGCCGTTGGACTTCTAAGCACTTCCGCTCCGTTCCAATGGAATTGGAAAAGCAACCCAAATTGGTTGGCGAAGAAGATGAAGACGAACAGCACGAAAGCAAAGAAACTGTAGCGTCCCTGCTCGGCTGCCGGCATCTGACTCCGGACAATTCCATTGGTGAAGTCAACTAACCATTCAAAGACGTTTTGTGCGCCGGTTGGCTTCATCTGAATCTTTCGTGACATCCCGTAAAGAGTGAAGAACACGATTGCGTAGATAATCAGTCCAGAGACAATATTCGTTGTATTGAACGTGAGTCCGAAAAGCTTAAAAGTTAAAGCATCACCGCCCATTCATATTCCACCTCTTTCCTTATAACAATAATTTGGCTTGTAAGTTGGTTAAAAGTCGCTCTGAAAGAACTAGTTAGCCCAAGTTACGTCTAGTAATATATCATTATTTAAGGGAAAATTCAAAAAAATATTAAATCTCGCTAAGGGCGGCAAGGACCGTCAGCCCAAGCCTCATCGCGCTTTTCACCTTAAACGACAATTACCGCAATGTGTCGATTAGAAAACGCTAAGAATTAGTGACGACGCTCACCAAATGCCTTCTGGGGCAGAACCAGGTTCAAAATGATCCCTAAAACTGCCGCTACTGCTAGGCCGGAGAACTGGTACTTGCCCAGCTGAAGGTAGGCGTTCCCGATCCCAATCACCAGGATAACCGAGGAGATCATCAGGTTGCGCTTGGCGTTGAAATCAATCTGGTTTTCGATCATCACCCGGAGACCGCTTGAAGCGATGACCCCGAAGAGGAGGAAGGAAATTCCCCCGATGACTGGTGAAGGAATTGTTTCAATCAGGGCACTCAGCTTACCGATGAAGCTGAAGAAGACCGCAAAGAGTGCGGCCCCCGCAATCACGTAGACAGAATGCACCCGGGTGATTGCCAGAACCCCGATGTTTTCACCATAACTGGTTACCGGGGGTCCACCGACAAACCCGGCAATGATGGAGGCGGTCCCGTCACCGGCTAGGGTGTGGTTCAATCCCGGATCCTTGAAGTAGTTGCGTTCCGTCAGCTCGTTTAACACCATGATGTGGCCGAGGTGCTCGGTCATCGTGACGAAGGCAATCGGAGCCATACTGAGAATCGCACCCCAATATAGTTGCGGGTGGTAGGTAACGAATGGAACCTGGAAGTCCGGCAGACTGAACCAGTGGGCCCGCATAACCGGGGTAAAGTCCACGATCCCGAACAGGCAGGCAATCAGGTAGCCAAAGACGATCCCCAGCAAGATTGGGATCAGTCCTAAGAAGCCCTTGAAGTACATATTAAAGGCGATCGTGAGGATCATCGTCAGCATCGCCACCGCAAAGAACTTCAGGTCATAGTGCCCCGTAACCGAGTTAATCGTGGCGTCCTTGGCCGCCGTTCCGGCCAGGGAAAGACCAATCACCACGACAATCGGCCCAACCACGATCGGCGGGAGGACTTTATCGATCCAGGCCGAACCAATCTGACTGACGATCAGCGCGACGATCAGGTAGACACAGCCGACCGCAATGGTCCCCTGGGCAATCCCCGGATAGCCAGTCGACTTCATCAACGCCATCATCGGTACAACGAAGGAAAAACTGGACCCCATGTAAGCGGGAATCTTATGCTTCGTGATCAACAGGTAAATCAGGGTCCCAACCCCAGAACTAAACAAGGCAATGCCGGGGTTCAAGCCGACCAGGATTGGAACCAGGACGGTTGACCCAAACATTGAAAACATGTGTTGTAAGGAAAGCCCGACCCATTGACCCGGGCGGGGTTTCTCATCAACATCGAGCACAACATCGCGACGGTGTGCCATCGTATCCCTCCTAAAATAAAAGCAGCCTCAGGGTACCGTTGCCCCGAAGCTGCTCCTATTTAGACTGACTCGCTCAATCCATTATTATTTCGCACCTTGAGGGCCTCACGGGACCCGGTTAAAGGTTTCTTCTTTAATTATTCTTATCATAATTGCTTTCATCATGTCTGTCAACCAGCTGCCGGCGCCGCTTAGTCATCACCCAGGCCGTCATCGGCACGGTGATCAGGACCCCGATGAAGGAAATCAGGATCTCCAGCATCTCAGCCACGAAGATCTTATTATTCATAATCGTCCCCAGGGAGTAATGCAGCCCGGCAAACCAGATGAAGAGGGCTAAGAAACCGCCAAAGACCCCGAAGAACAGGGTGTTGAAGGTCGTCCCAATGATCTGGCGGCCGATTGCCATCCCGCTCTTGATCAGACGGGGGTTCTCGATGGTCGGGTGATTTTCCAAAACCTCGGTCAGCCCCGAAGAAATCGCCATGGCGGCCTCGGCAATGGCCCCCAGGGTACTCAAGCAGGTCACCGTCACGGCCACCTTCAGATAGCTGATCCCAATCAGGATCGACATCCCTTCCAGGTCGTCGCTATCCTCCGTCCCGAATCCCTGGACCTGGGCCCAGTGCTCGATCAATATAATGAAGATAATCAGAATTGTCATGACAATCAATGAGGAGTAAAAGGCCGTCACGGTGGTCCGCAGGTCATCCTCCCCCATGAAGATGGTGATCGCCAGGATGGTGACCCCCGTGACCACCGTCACAAAGAGCGGTGGCACATGAAAAGCAATCAGCACCATGGCAAAGTACAAGAAGCCGAAGTTAAGCAGGAGACTGAGAAAGGCCGACCAGCCTTGCTTGCCCCCGACCAGGATCATCAGGATCATCAGAACCAATCCCAATGCAGTAATTGTCGTCACTTTGCTCGCCTCCCTAACAGCATTGCCCCAAAAGCACTGACCAGGGGAACTGCCAGGACGATCCCGATCCCGCTGACCAGGCTCTGGACAGTTCCCAGACTCATGTTCATAGCAAAGGTGTACCCCCAGGAGTTGCCGTTCTTGATGTAGAGCAGGCTGGAGGTAAAGGTATCAGCCATAAAGATCAGGAAAAGGACGTTGATCAGTGGCCCCATGATCGACTTGCCGACATTGCGTCCCGACATAAACAGCTGGCGCGGAGTAACCGTGGGCTCCAACTGCTTAAGTTCAAAGAGGGTGGCAATGATATCGCTAGATTCATCCATCACCGCCCCCAGCGATCCCAGCAGCGTCTCGGCTAGGAAAAGCGGCCGGGGAACCTGGGTCACGTACTGCATGGACTCGTAGTAGATTCCGCGTTCGTGCGTCCAGGAGAAGACCAGGAGGCTGACCCCCAGCGCCGCAAAGGTCCCGATCACGGTAGCGCTAAACGTCGCCAGCATCTTTTTATTCGGACCCAGCACTAAGAGGAGGCTGACAAAGGCAAAGATAATGGTAAGGACACTGAAAATGGCCATGATGTGCTCACCATTGTTGTGCAGGTCGAACTCCACGGCCAGGATGAAGAGCAGTGCGTTTACCACCACGCTGGTCAGCGCCCAGGCCCCTGCCTTCTCCATCGTCACCAAGAGAAGAAAGATGACTAACCAGGCCACTATAACCAGCACAGTATCGCGCTTATAACCCGTGATATTAGCGGTCAGCTGCTTGCCGTGACGGCGGACCTGGCTCAAGAAGACCTGGTTGCCGACCCGGTAGCGTTGGTCCATCGGCCGCGAATCACTATAGGTGTTGGAAAGCTGCACCCGTTTGCCTCGATAGCGCCCGTTCATCATGACGGCTGTGATCTGCTGGTCATACTGGTGGTCAATGTTTTGAAACTGGTCGCTAACCCGTCGCGGATGGCCCACGGAGGTTGCCTTGACCACCCTCGCGATTGGCCGTTGGTAAAAGCGCTGATTATTCATTGTAAAGGCCACACTGATCAGGCCGAAGATGAGCAAGCCCACCAAGAGCCAGCGTCTGGAGCGCAGCCAGGATAATTTTAACAATCTGAACATTCCCTTATGAATTATTCGTTGCCAATTCTACTATCTTTTGCGGCAAATAAAAAAGTGTTTACGAAAATCTTATGGTCTTCGTAAACACTTTTGATTGTTAGTAACTACTTAGTACCGAAGAGCCGGTCACCAGCATCACCCAGACCGGGAACGATGTAGCCGTCTTCGTTCAGGTGATCATCAAGACCCGCGGCGTAGAGGTCAACGTCTGGGTAAGCATCCCGAACAGCCTTTACACCTTCAGGGGCAGCTACCAGGCAGGCGAACTTCATGTTCTTCTCTTGGCAGCCCCGCTTCTTCAAGGCTTCGATCGCCATCATTGCTGAACCACCGGTGGCCAGCATTGGGTCCACGATGAACAGTTGCCGCTCCGTGATGTCGTTTGGCAGTTTGACGAAGTACTCGTGGGGCTTCAGCGTCTCTTCGTCACGGTACATTCCAATGAAACCAATCTTGGCAGCTGGAATCAAGTCGGTCATTCCATCGACCATCCCCAAGCCGGCACGCAGGATTGGGATGATGGCAACCTTCTTACCAGCCAGTTCCTTCTGGGTCGTCTTGGCGATTGGGGTTTCGATTTCAACGTTCTTGAGCGGCATATCACGAGCGACCTCGTAAGCCATCAGGGTTGAGATTTCCTTAACCGTTTCCCGGAAGAACTTGGTACCAACGTTCTTATCCCGAATCATTGTTAACTTGTGCTGAATCAGTGGGTGATCAATAACTTCAAACTTGCCCATGCCTAATACACTCCTTTGAATTTCTTCTCCATTCTACCAAAAAAAATGAGAAGTGACAAAACATCTTTGTCTACCTTCTCACAACTATTCAAATTGTTATTTTACCATGCTTACTTCATCGTCGCAGCGTCAAAATGAACCCCGCCAGCGGACTTGTTGAGGCGGTTCATGTAAGCCCCGCCGAGACCCTGAGCAGGGAAAGCCTGCGTGACGATTGCCTTGACGTTTGGCTGGTCATCAAATTGCCGCAAGCCATCAAACAGCCGGGCACTGGCATCCTTAACACCGGTTCCCAGTGAGAACTGGACCGCGTTCATCGGCAGGGTCGCCTGCTGAAGAATGCGTTCCTCGGCCATCATGCCGACATCGAAGGGCTGCTGTTGGATCCACTTGACCACGTCGCCCCAGTCGATCCCCTCGTCCACAATGTAGACCTGGGCGTTCGGGGCGTAGTGCTTGTACTTCATCCCCGGGGCCTTCGGGGTTTCGTTTTTGCCAACCTTGTGGTGGTTGACGTCGATTGAACCGATTACGGACTCGATATCTTTCTTGGTGACTGCCCCTGGCCGCAGAATTACCGGCTGGTCCGTGGACATGTCCAGGACCGTCGATTCGACACCGACCCGGGTTGGCCCGTTGTCCAGGATCCCCGCAATCTTGCCGTGCAGGTCATGGTAGACGTGCTGAGCCGTGGTTGGACTTGGCTTACCAGATGTATTAGCCGATGGGCCCACCATCGGTACTCCTGCCTTGGCGATCAGGTCCAGGGTTGGCTGGCAGTCAGGAAAGCGGAAGGCCACCGTCTTCAAGCCGCCGGTAACCGTCTTGGAAAGCACGTGCTTCTTGATCTTCAAGATGATCGTCAGTGAACCCGGCCAGAAAGCCTTCATTAACTTCCGAGCATTATCCGGAATCTCCGCCGCGTACTTTTCCACCATTGCCACCGAATTAACGTGGACAATCAATGGGTTATCGCTTGGCCGTCCCTTGGCCAGGTAGACGTTCTTAACGGCGTCCTCATTCGTTGCGTCAGCGCCGAGCCCGTAAACCGTCTCGGTCGGGAACGCCACCAGTTCGCCCCGCTTAATTGCGGCCGCGGCCTGATCAATTTCACTTAATTGAAAAATCTTGGTATCCATTCTCGCTAATTTCCTCCTGCGCCTGAAAAATCCCATACATGTATCATCCTCATCTTATCAGCCACATCATGGCGTTTCTCAATCTTCGCTTGGCGATCACACCGCTGAAGCAGGGTCTGAATCGAATTCTCCTGGTCAAAGCCCGTCTCACCGAACAGCTGACCCTCTGCCATCAGGTGGGCCCCCGCCTGGGTAAAGAGCCGGTGGTAAAAGCCCAGCCCGGCCTCGTCGGCAAACAAGGCCAGCGACGGCTCATACTCCAGTACCGCCGTATCCATTATGCCGGTTGCCGCCGGGTCAATGTAAGGCGGGTTGGTGACAATCACGTCAAAACGCTGCCCAGCCAAGCCGTCAAAAAGATTGCTCTCCACTACCGGCAGATCCAAGCCGAACCGCCGCACATTCTGGCAGGTAACCTTTAGGGCGTCCGGTGAAACATCACTCAAGGTGACCTGCCACTGGGGACGCTCCAGGGCCAGGGTAATCCCGATCACCCCGCTCCCGGTTCCCAGATCGAGGACCTTCAGGGGACGATCTGGCAGCTCAGCCAAAACCCAATCCACCAGCTCGGCCGTTTCCGCCTCCGGGATCAGGACCGCTGGCGTAACGGTGAAGGTCCGCCCGTAAAACGGCGCCTTCCCGGCAATGTATTGGGCCGGTTCATGCTTCAGCAGGCGCTCGATGGCCTGGTGGAACCACGCCTGCTCGTCTGCCGGCATCTGATCGCGGTTATGCAATAGCAGATGAGTGGCATCCCAGCCGTGCCGCATCTGCAGCAGGAACTGCGGCGCTCCTGGATCAATGTCCGTCCCGGCCAGTTGTGTCTTTGCCCAGCGCTGCGCCATAAAGTAGTTCTGGATGTTGCTACTCATTCCGCAACTGTTCCAGCTTCTTCGTCTGGTCGGCAACAATCAGGGCCTCGATGATCTCATCGAGGCCACCGGCCATGATCTTGTCCAGCTTGTTTAAGGTCAGGCCAATTCGGTGGTCCGTAACCCGGTTCTGGGGATAATTGTAGGTCCGGATCCGTTCAGACCGGTCCCCGGTACCGATTGCATCCTTCCGCTTCTGGTCATAAGCGCTCTGTTCCTTTTGCTGGTAGTAGTCGTAAACCCGGGACTTCAGGATCCGCATGGCCTTGGCCCGGTTCTGCTGCTGGGACCGTTCATCCTGCATGGCAACCACGATTCCCGTTGGCAAGTGGGTCATCCGCACTGCTGAAGAGGTCTTGTTAACGTGCTGACCACCGGCACCGCTGGAACGGTAGACATCAACCCGGATGTCCTTTGGATCCAGCTCCACGTCAACGTCCTCAGCCTCGGGCATTACCCCGACCGTCGCCGTTGAGGTATGAACCCGCCCAGCAGATTCAGTAACGGGGACCCGCTGAACCCGGTGCGCCCCGTTTTCAAACTTCAGCTTGGAGTAGACCTTATCTCCAGTGATCATCAGGGCGATTTCCTTGAAGCCGCCGACTTCGGTTTCGTTCTTATCAACCACTTCAACCTTCCAGCCCTGCCGTTCAGCATAGTGGAGGTACATGTTGTAAAGGTCAGCGGCAAAGAGACTGGCCTCATCACCACCAGCGGCCCCGCGGATTTCCATGATGATGTTCTTATCATCATTCGGGTCCTTCGGGATCAGCAGAACTTCAAGTTCCTTCTCCAGCTTAGCCTGCTTTTCCTTGGCGTCACTCAGCTCGTCCTTGGTCATGGCGGTCAGGTCAGGGTCGTCGATTTCTCGCAGCATTTCCTCATCGTCACTGATGGTTTGGGTGACCTTCTTGTATTCATCGTACTTCTCAACTGTTTCCCGCAGGCTCCCCTCTTCCTTGGAGAGCTTCATGAAACGTTGGGAGTCAGCGATCACGGCTGGGTCGCTGATCAATTCGTTCAATTCGTCGTAGCGGTCTGCTACCGCTTGCAACTTATCGAAAATGTCCTTCATTTCCATAAAAATTATTCCTCCTGTCCTTGGTCTAACAATGGGTGGAAGTAGTGTTTACGACAGACGGGATAGTACGATTCATTCCCGCCGATCTGGACCTGTTCACCCTCGTAGACCGGTTTGCCATCATGAATACGCAGGTTCATCGTCGCCTTGTGGGGGCAGAACCAGCAGATGGTCTTCATCTCTTCGATCTTATCAGCATAGATCAATAAGTACTTGGAGCCTTCAAACAGTTCATTCTTGAAGTCGTTCTTCAGTCCAAACGTCATCACTGGAATGTTGAGCTCATCTACAATCTTAATCAGTTGCAGAACATGGTGCTTCTTCAAGAACTGTGCCTCATCGATCAGCACACAGTATACTGGATGGTCAATGCCCTTGACATACTCGTAGATGTCGGTGTCATCCATGACTGGGGTCACCCGCCGCTTGAGGCCAATCCGGCTAGCGATCACGCCCTGGCCTGACCGGTTATCAACACCGCTGGTCATTAGTACCACCGGCTTGCCCTGTTCCTCATAGTTATGAGCGACCTTCAGGATATCGATTGATTTTCCTGAATTCATTGCCCCGTACTTAAAAAATAGCTGTGCCACGATGAACGCTCCTTTTTTTACAATATTACCTTTCATTATATCTAAAATCCGGATGCTTTTAAATACTAACCATCCCCGCCATTGGTATCGACCAAAGTATTTAATCTAATAACTTTCTTTTTACCCCCATAAAGCTTAAAATTAAACGGTATTTAATCTCACAAAGAAAGGAATTGTCTCGATGTCAATTCGAAGCTCATTTGCTGAGTTTGCCGGCCGGTCAAGCTACTGGTTCCTCCACACCTTCATGCATGGTGGAAGCTCTTTGCCCGGTAAACTCACCCTTAAACTCGACCCCAATATTCTGCAGTCTTTCAGTAAGAAGTATGACCTGGTCATCGTAACGGGGACCAACGGAAAGACCCTGACCACGGCTCTGAGCGTCCGGGTCCTCCGGGAAAAGTACGACCAAGTGCTCACCAACCCCACCGGCTCCAACATGGAACAAGGAATCGTGACGACCTTCATCACGGCCCCTCGTGCCAAGAAGAAGGGATTGGCAGTGCTGGAAGTCGATGAGGCCAACGTGCCAATTGTCTGCCGCTACATCACCCCAAAGGCCTTCGTCTTCACCAATATCTTCCGGGACCAGATGGACCGTTATGGGGAAATCTACACAACCTACAATAAAATCCTCCGCGGGGTCAAACTGGCTCCCAAGGCGACGATCATCGCCAACGGGGACGAACAGCTCTTCCACAGCAAGGATCTGCCTAACCCGATCATCTACTACGGGTTTAACCACGAGCACCACGAGGCCTTCAATGCGCCAGCCAATACCGACGGCCTGCTCTGCCCAAAGTGCCAGCACATTCTGCAATACCACATGCGGACCTATGCTGGCCTGGGCGACTACTTCTGCCCCCACTGCGGCTTTAAGCGGCCAGAGTTGACCTACAGCGTCACTAAGATTGACAAGCTGACCCCAACCAACTCGACCTTTGAGATCGATGGGCACCAGTACACGATCGGAATTGGTGGTCTCTATAACATCTACAATGCCCTGGCCGCCTACTCTTTGGGCCGCTTCATGGGCGTTGCACCTGAGCAGATCAAGCACGCCTTTGAATCCGACGAACGGGTCTTTGGCCGGCAGGAAATTATCAACGTGGATGGCAAGCAGGTCACGATCATCCTGGTCAAGAATCCAGTGGGCCTCAACCAGGTCCTTGACATGATCGAAACTGACCCGAAGCCGTTCAGTTTCGCCTTCCTGCTCAACGCTAACTACGCCGACGGAATCGACACCAGTTGGATCTGGGACGGCGACTTCGAGAAGCTAGCCCGCCACCAGATTCCGCAGTACATGACCGGTGGTGAACGCTACAAGGACATCACCACCCGGTTGACCATGGCCGGCATCGATAACGTTTGGCACGAGCCGGACCTTACCAAGGTCATCGACAAAATCAAGCAGATGCCGACTGAACACGTCTACATCCTGGCCACCTACACGGCCATGCTCCAGTTGCGTAAGCTCCTGGCAGAAAAGGAATACATCAAGAAAGGTGGAATGGACTAATGGCAAAGTATCATCTTCGGCTCGCCCACCTCTATGGCGACCTGCTGAACACTTACAGCGACGTCGGCAACATCATTGCCCTGCGCTACTACGCCAAGCAAATGGACGCCGACATCAGTGTCAAGGTTATCAGCATCGATAACCAGTTCAATCCCAACGACTTCGACCTGGCCCTCTTTGGCGGTGGCCAAGACTACGAGCAGCTAGTCGTCTCCCGCGACCTTCCCAACAAGAAGGCCGGCATCGACAAGTTCATCAATGATAACAAGCCGATGCTGGCAATCTGCGGGGGCTACCAGCTGCTGGGCCACTACTACATCGGTGCCAACGGCGAGAAGATCCCCGGTCTGGGCATCCTCGACCACTACACCCTCAGCCAGGACAACAACCGGTTCATCGGCAATATCACCATCAAGAACCCTGAAACCGGACAGGAATACCACGGTTTTGAGAACCACAACGGCCGAACCTTCATCGGGAAGGGAGAAAAGCCGCTGGGAATGGTGGTCAAGGGCCACGGTAATAATGGTGAGGACCACACTGAGGGAGCCATCTACAAGTCCACTTACTGTTCCTACTTCCATGGTCCAATTCTGACCCGGAACGGCGAAATTGCTAAAACCCTTCTCTTGCGGGCCTTAAAGAATAAGTATCCGGACGTCGACTTCAGCCAGCAGGAAGCCCTGAAGATCAAGCCAACCTTTTAAGGAGGAACCTGGGAACTCGCTACTGCTTTTAGGATTGACGATCACCTTCCTGGTGGAGAGTCTCTACGAAATATACCAATATCTGTCACTCAAGTTTATTGCCCAGCACGCTCCGCACTTTGACAATCACCACCATCTGCCAAGAATATTGCAAATTGAGCAGGCCTGGAACTGGCTATCATGGCTGCTCTTCTTGCTCCTCATTATTCTGTCCCAGCGCTATTCGATCCTGTTGATCAGTATTCTCACTACGATCGAAACCGTGATAGTCTTTCGGGTAAGTTACTTCAGACATCAAATTACCCGCTAGCAAAAAAAGCTAACATGAAGTCTTAATGAACTTCATGTTAGCTTTTTTGTTGTTCTCAACAAAAATAAGGTGATCAGATGCATTTAGCACCTAATCACCTTATTGCATTCGCATTAGTTTTACCCGCTTAATTAGCTAATGGCAATTGTGCCGTTAGCAACAAGCCAGATGGCAACAACGGATAATACCAGAATCAAGGTCATAACCCACTTTTCAGCAGCAGACATCTTGTGGTTGTTTTCCTTGCATGCCAGGTAGTAAATGTAGAAACCAGGAATGAAACTGATGGAAACCAGCAGAACTTCTTGCCAACCAGCTAAGAACATGCATGCAAACATGAAGGCAGCGGAGAGAAGTCCGATGGTGAATTGTCCCCATTCACCGTGTTCTTTACTGTACTTCATTTGGTAAAGACCAACGAAGAGGTAGGAGAACAGGATAGCTGCGGCACAAAGGGAGTAAGCAAATTCGTAAGCCTTTTGCGTGAACAGCAGTGAGAACAGGAAGATCGTCTGCAATACACCAGTGATCATCAGAGAAGCCGTTGGGGCGTTCTTGGCGTTGGTGTTACCCCAAAGCTTTGGCATAGCCTTATCTTCGGCAACCAGCATCGTCGTTTCGGCTGGCAGCATGGTCCATGACAGCCAGGAAACAATGGTGGAGATGATCAGACCAACGTTGATCAGGATTGAACCCCAGTTACCAACAGTCATTTGAAGAACGTGACCAATAGCAGGTTGACCCATTCCGGCTAATTGAGCACGAGTCAGAACACCGTAAGGCAGAACAGAAATCAGAACGTAAGCTAATACCAAGAGGCCGTAACTGATCAAAGTAGCTTGTTGAGCATCAGAACGGGACTTAGCACGGTGACCCATAACGGAGGCACCTTCAACCCCGATAAATACCCAGATCAGTGTCATCAGAGTACCCTTCATTTGACTCCAAACGGGACCAGTGGTCGTACCCTTAGATGCGTTGTTGGCAACCCGGCCCCAGAAGTCGGCAGTGAACATGCCGCCCTTGAAGCTGACAATCATGATGATGATGAAAATAATCAGTGGCAGAACCTTGCAGATCGTCCCAATCATGTTAACGAATGAAGCAGTTTCAACACCATTGTTAACCAGAATAGTCAATAACCAGCAGAAAATAATAGCTACAATGATTGACGGAACGTTCTGACCACCTTTAAAGACTGGGAAGAAAGTCCCCAGAGAAGCCATCAGCATCGTGGCAAAGGCAATGTTACCCAGCCATGCTGATAACCAGTAGGACCAACCAGAGATGAACTCACCCATTGGTCCGAAGCCAGCGCCGGCATAAGAGAAAATCCCGGCTTCAAGGTCTGGCCGTTTTTCAGATAAGTTGTTCAATGAAAGAACTAACATCAAGAAACCTAAACCTGCAAAGATCCAGGCAAGCAGTGCTGGACCTGGTGCAGCGGCAGCTGAGACATCACTAGTGATCCCGAATATCCCAGTACCAATACATGAACTAACAATCAGGGCAATTAATTCGCCCTTACCGATACCTTTTTTCTCAGTATCCATTTATATCCCCTCGTTTCTACACAATGCGTGTGTTAATGTGCTTTGTAATCAGATTATAGACCAGCTTGGCATCCGCATTATCCTTACTAATAATGATTAAGGTGTCATTTCCCGCGATTGTTCCGACAACTTCTGGAATATCAAGCTCGTCGAACATCCCCGCTAAAATTGTCGCGTAGCTCGAATTCAGTGCCGTCTTGACGACATTTAAGAACTGAACAGTCTCGATTGTCCGGACATTATCATGAATCCCCTGATAAAGCCGGTTAAAATCGTGCTCGGGCGCCAAATGCAGCTGAACATAATAGGTATGTCCTTTGCCGTCATTGGCTTTGACAATATTAAGCGCATGAATGTCACGAGAAATGGTCGCTTGGGTTGTCTCAACGCCGGCCTCTGTCAGGAGTTGCAACAACTCGTCTTGGGTCTCAATCTTACGATCATTGACTAAATGCTCAATAAATTTCCGTCTCGCTTTTCGATCCATTCGCGGTCCCTCTCAATAAAGTGGTTACACCTAAATAATACTAGAAAAAGCAGCAAAATTATACCCTTCCTCCGTGATCGTCTAAGAGTTAAGCGGATAATATTTGCTGCTTTCATTTAGTTAAAATTACTTCTTAAGATCTTCACGAACAAGTGGGCAGGACATGCACCGTGGACCACCACGACCACGGGATAATTCACTTGACCGAACCTCATGAACGAGAATTCCGTGCTTACGCAGCAAATCATTTGATACATAGTTCCGGTCATAAGTTACAACTTCACCTGGAGCAATCGTCAAGGTGTTGGAACCATCATTCCATTGTTCACGTGGAGCAACAATTGGGTCACCATTACCAGTTGGAATAAGGTCGATTTCAGGTTCGCCCAGAGCTTCTTCCAGAACGTTCTGCAAGTCAGTCCGGTGCTTGATTTCGATCTCGCCATCCTTGCCTGGGTGAAGGATGTAAGTGTCAACTTTACCGTTTTCATCCAAGATTTGCGGGTGAACAGTGAACTGGTTGTAGTTGATCATCGTAAAGACGGTGTCAAGGTGCATCATAGCGTGGTTGTGTGGAATGTGAATAGCAATAACCGTGTCGTAGTTGGAGTCCTTGAAGAGGTTCCGTGCGATGTCCATGATGGCATCTGCTGACGTCCGTTGTGAAATACCGATGGCGAATACGTGGTCACTAAGTACCAATTCGTCCCCACCTTCGATCCGGGTGTCGTGGTAACGGTCACGCCATACATGTACGCCCTTGTTTGCGAAACGTGGGTTGTACTTGATGATGTATTCAGTGAAGAGAGATTCACGCCGACGAGCCTTGAAGGTCATGTGGTTGATGGTAATACCGTCACCAATGGAAGCTTGTGGGTCACGAGTGAAGTAGGCGTTTGGCATTGGGTCCATGAAGAATGGGTAGTCCTTGTCTTCAGCCATTTCAGCAAGTGAAACAAACTTAACATCGATCTCGTCCTTACGAACACCGGCGATGATCTTGTCAACCATTGCTTGGGTATCCATGCTGAGCAAGTATTCCTTCAATGCATCGTGAACAGCACCAGCTGCGTAGCCGGATTCTGCCAGCATTTGTTCAAGGAACTTGTCCTTAACTTGACTGTCTTGCAGAGCTTCTGCGGCTAACTTGGCGAAGTATAATACCTCAATTCCTTGTTTACGCAGCGTGTCGGCAAAGTAATCGTGTTCTTCCTGTGCAATTGGCAGGTATGGAATGTCATCGACAAGCATCCGATGAAGGATGTCAGGGTAAACGTTTTCGATTTCGTGCCCTGGTCGGTGAAGCATAACTGTCTTCAGCTTTCCAATTTCAGATGTTACATGAATTGGACTTTGCATATACAATCACTCCTTTTAGAGATTCACTTGATTACGTAATATATAATAGCACGAATGTAACCGTTGTCAAATGCTGATTTGACAATATTTTGTGTAGTTATGCATCCGGATGTATCAATTTAAATCAGCTCTCTTATTTTATGCACTGCGCCGGTCGTAATTGCATATTTTGCGTCTGCTGTATGCATGAAAGTTGAATAATAATTTCACAAACTTTTTATTTAGTTCTTTTCACGCAGGTAGGTCGCATAAATCTGGTCACGGCAATCTAGGTATTTCTGGTTGCGGGCTGTCGGGTGGACCCGATTTGATAAGAGGATAAAGCCTTGATCGTTTTGCCGATCGAGGATCATCCAGGTTCCGGTAAAGCCGGTGTGACTAATCAAGAAGTGGCCGTCGCGGCGGTCATGCAGCAATTTCCACCCCAGAGAACGGCTATGTGGTCCGGAAATTAGGGTCTGATCCTTAAACATCGCATCCACCAGCTCATCGTTGAGCATTCCCTCTAAGTTATTTTCAATCAGCTGCCGGCCGAAAATTACCAAATCGTGCAGACCGGCAAACAGCCCCGCGCAGCCGCAGTGTTCCCCCAGGATATAGCCCTTGGGATCATGAACCTGCCCGCGAATCGGCCCCCGGCCCTTCTGAATTTCTGTCGGTACCGCTTCTGCCGGATCGGGATGAAAGCCGGCTGTGGTCATCCCCAGCGGCTCCAGCACACGTTGCCTGATCACCTCTTGCACCGGCTGATTGCAGAGCCGCTCAATGATCCAGCCAAGGTAAAGATAATTGACGTCAGCATACCGAATCTGCCGGTTCAGGGTGCTATCAACCGTTTGCTGGGTGAGAAAAGCCCGCTTTAATTGAGCGGCCGGCAACTCATTGCGGTGCGGAATGTAACCCCTGATGCCTGAAGTATGGGTCAGGAGGTTGCGAATTGTCGGTCGGCTGTCAGTAAATTCCGGCAGGTACTTTTGCACCGGGTCATCTAAGTGCAGCTCCCCTTCCTGGATGAGCATCGCGATCACGGGCACCGTTCCAACGACCTTAGTCAGGGAAGCCAGGTCAAAGAGCATCCCCGACCGTAATTTCTCGCGTGTCGGCTTCAACTGGGCCCAGCCGCGGGTGGCCGTCCATTCCTGCGTGCCATCAAAGATCATGTAGGTCATCCCCGGAACGATCCCCTCATCAACCATGGCATTCAATTGATTAATTGTTTCTTGATATTGTTCCATCTCTCAAGCTCCTTTAAAATGTCCTCCTCATTCTATAACCCGCCATCGAAAAATGGTAGTTTCCGGCAAAGGAAAAAAGCCGCCCAAATGGACGACCCTTCTATATAGATTAAATTGTTTGCCCCATGAACTGACTGTTATACAGGTCGGCGTAGAAACCGTTGGCCTTCATCAGCTGGTCATGGTTCCCAGTCTCGATGATGTGGCCGTGGTTGACCACAATGATCTGTTCGGCATTCCGAATGGTCGATAGCCGGTGAGCCACCACGAAACTGGTCCGCCCCTTCTGGAGAGCGTTCATGGCGTTTTGAATCAGGGCCTCAGTCCGGGTATCGACCGAGCTAGTGGCCTCATCGAGGATCAGAATCTCGGGATTAGCCAGGAAGGCCCGGGCAATCGTCAGTAACTGCCGCTGCCCCTGGGAGATGTTGGAAGCCGACTCATTCAGAACCGTCTGATAGCCATCCGGCAGCTCCCGAATGAAGCTGTCGGCGTAGGCCATTTTGGCGGCCCGGTAGACTTCCTCATCACTCGCGTTCTCACGACCAAAGCGGATGTTGTCCATGATCGTGCCGGTGAACAGCCAGGTATCCTGGAGCACCATCCCAATGTGCTGCCGCAGGTCGTGACGGGTCATTGAACGGGTATCATGACCGTCCAGGTAGATGTGTCCGCCCTGAACCTCATAGAAACGTTCCAGCAGGTTGATGATGGTGGTCTTCCCAGCCCCAGTTGGCCCGACAATCGCCACCATATGGTCAGCCGGCGCCTTTAGGCTGAAGTCCTCAATCAGCGGCTCGCTTGGCTGGTAGCTGAATTGAACATGCTGGAATTCAATCTTCGAGACCGGTTTAGTCGTTAATGGATGATCCGGAACTAATTCTTCGCTCATCTCTGGTTCATCCAAGACGGCAAAAATTCGTTCGGCCGACGCCACCGTCTGCTGGATAGTGCTGCTCAGGTTAGCGATCTGGGTGATTGGCTGCGAGAACTGGTTGGTGTACTGGAGAAAAGCCTGAACATTCCCCAGCGTGATCTGACCGTGGATGACCTGGATAGCCCCCGTAACGGCCACCATCAGATAGCCAAGGTTCCGGATGAAGTTCATCAGCGGGAAGATCAGGATAGAGAAGAACTGGGCCTTCCAGGCAGCTTGATAGTAACGATGGTTCTTTTCGGCAAACTGCCGTTCCTCGTCTTCTTCCTTATTGAAAGTCCGGACAATCGTGTGTCCGGCGTAGGTCTCTTCAACCTGGCCGTTGATCTTCCCCAACTCAGCCTGCTGTCGGCTGAAGAGCCGCTGGGCAGTCGGGGCCACAAAGGCGACCACTGCCAGACTCAGCGGAATCGTGAGCAGGGCCACCAGGGTCAGTTTCCAACTGATCGTGATCATCAGGATCAATACCCCGACGAAGGTGATCACACTGGTAATGATCTGGATGAAACTCTGCTGGAGGGTTCCGGCAATGTTATCCATATCATTGACCATCCGGCTCATGATATCCCCATTGCTGTGGGTATCGTAGAAGCTGACGGGCACCCGGCCCATCTTCTCCTCCAGGTCCTGCCGCAGGTTATAAACTACCCGTTGCGAGATCCGGGTCATGATGATCTGCTGGGCAAAACTAAAGAGGCCTGAGAAAACATACAGCAGGATCACCGTAACTCCAATGATCATGATCCGGTGGAAGTCAATCGGCAAAGCCGTCAGGTGGTGCCCGGCCTTAATCGCCGCGTACCCCTTCATCACCCCGTTATAGATGATCGTTGTTGCTTCCCCCAGGATCTTCGGGGCAATGATCGAGAGGATGACCGAGACAATCGCCAGGAAGATTGAGAAAATGACGCCCGCTTTCCACGGCCGCAGGTAATCAATTAGCCGCTTGGTCGTCGGCCAGAAGTGCTTAGCCTTCCTAGTCTTGGCTGGTGCGTTCCGCACGTTCCTCATCCCCCTTCTGAATCTGTGAGTTAACGATCTGCTGGTAGGTCTTGTTGTGGGCCTTCAATTCGGCATGGGTTCCCTGACCGACAACCTTTCCGTCATCCAAGACGATGATCAGGTCTGCGTCGGCAACTGTGGAAACCCGTTGGGCCACGATCACCGTCACGGCCTGCTGAACCTGCTCGTCTTGACGCAGGGCCATCCGTAACTCGGCATCCGTCTTAAAGTCGAGGGCCGAGAAGGAATCATCAAAGATGTAGATTGAAGCCGGTTTGATAATCGTCCGGGCAATCGCCAGCCGCTGCCGCTGACCACCGGAGAAGTTGCTCCCGTTTTGCTCAACCACGGTGTCAAGGCCGCCAGCCTCCTTCACGAAGCCATCCGCCTGAGCAATCTCCAGGGCCCGCCAGATCTGGTCATCAGTGGCCTGCGGATTACCGAATTGCAGGTTGGAGCGGATCGTTCCCGTGAAGAGAACGGCCTTCTGCTGCGTGATTGAAATTACCTTATGGAGGTCATGCTGGCTGAGGCGGTCGATCGGCTGACCGTCCACTTCGATCCGGCCGCTTTCAATGTTGAAGAGTCGGGGAATAAGGTTGACCAGGGTGGACTTCCCAGAGCCGGTTCCCCCGATGATCGCCAGCGTCTGTCCAGCCTTAACGTTAAAATTGAGATCCTGAAGAGCAAGCTTTTCGGCCCCATCATAGCGGAAATCAACGTGGTCAAATTGAAGAGATGCCAGGTGCGCCGGATCAATCTTGACCTGCTGGTCTGCTGGTAAGTCGGCAACACTGATCGGCGTATCCAGCACCGCGTTGACCCGGCTGGCAGAAGCAGAGGCCCTTGGCACAAACACAAAGACCATCGACAGCATCATGAAACTGATCATGATCTGGGTAGCGTAGGTCATGAAGGCAATCAGGTTCCCCACCTGCATCGTCATGTTGGCTATCAGGTGACTGCCCAGCAGGATGATACCGACGTTAGTCAAGCTGAGGATCAGCGTCATTACCGGAAAGAGGAATGAAACCAGGGTGAAGGCCTTAATCCCAGTCTGGGTGTAGTCTTCGTTTGCCGCCTTGAAACGGTCCTGTTCACGCTGCTCTTGCCGGAAGGCCCGGATGACCCGGATCCCGGTCAGGCCTTCGCGAAAGACCAAGTTGATCTTATCCGTCTTCTTTTGGATGCTCTTGAATGACGGAACCGCAAAGTACATTACGATCACGACCACCACGGCCAAAATCGGCAAACTGATCAGGAACACCCGGGTTAGCCGCGGCTCGCGGACATAGGCGAGGACGCACGCCGCCACCAGCATAATTGGTGACTGGAGCATCATCCGCAATACCTGAACCATTACGTTCTGGATCTGAACGATGTCGTTTGTTGACCGCGTGATCAGCGAGGAGTCACCAAAGGCATTGACCTCCTTGCTTGAGAAGCGCAGCACCTTGCTGAAAATCTGCCGGCGCAGTTTCTCCCCAACCTGCATGGACTGAGTGGCAGCAAAGTAGACATTGCCGCCCGCAGCCACCAGGCCAATGGCTGCTACCAGCAGCATCAGACCACCCTCACGCCAGATAAAGTGCATGTTTTGCTGCATGATCCCTTTATCAACCAGGTCGGACGTAATCGTCGGCAAGTAAAGGTCACAGGCGACCTGAATCAGCAGGAACACCACTGCCAAAGCTGTCGCCCACCAAACCAAGTTCTTCTTGGCAATCTTAATCACTTATCTTCATCCCTTTCCTCTTTTTTCAATGCCTCACCATAGTATTTATGGAGTTGAACCTGCATCTTATCGACCACCCGAATAAACTGTTCGCGTTCCTGGGGCGTAACCTCCGCAAGCAGGCGGTCAGCAAATGCAATGCGGTGCTTATCCAGCTGGATATGAAAATGCCGGCCCTGGTCGGTCAGGTAAACTCTGATCATCCGCCGATCCCGTTCATCGCGCCGCCGGGTCACGTACTGGTTGCGTTCCAGCCGTTCCAGGACCTCGGTCAAGGATCCCGGCTTGATCTGTGCCAGACCGGCGAGTTCTCGCTGGGTACATCCCTCATGACGGGCAATCAATTCGATGATCCGCCCTTGTCCGCGAAAGTTAGACGGCAGCGCGGAATAATGAATGGTGTTGTTAATATCCTTAACCAGGCTTGCCAAGCGCTTAAAAAACTCTTCGTCGGTGACCGTCACCACATCTTCCTCCTCACATAAAATAGTTAGGTACATAACGATTGATCATTCTACTACACAATCGGTAAAATGCAAACAAAAAAGGGGCTGTGACAAAAGTCCCTTGAAATAAAAGAACCATTCGGAATTTCCAAAGAAATTCTGAATGGTTCTTC
>NZ_CANCWK010000002.1:0-93966 GCF_947381495.1 Limosilactobacillus galli
AGAAATTATCAAAAGCAACGATTGTTGGTGGCTAAAATCCATACCCAAATCTTTAGCCGTCGTAGAGCATTCTTACACCAACTCTCAACTACATTAATCAAGAACCACGATTTAGTAGTTGCCGAAGAGTTGCGGAGTAAGAACATGCTAAAGAACCACGCTTTGGCGATGAGTATTGCTGATGTGGGCTGGCGGACCTTCTTAGAAATGCTGACGTATAAGGCTAAACTTTATGGACGCCAATTCATTACGGTGAACCCTAAGAATACTACGCAAACCTGTCACGATTGTGGCTTTGTCATGGGAACCGGAAGTACGAAGAAACTCACTCTGGCCGACCGGGAATGGATATGTCCAAAGTGTCATGTTCATCACATTCGTGACCATAACGCCGCACAAAATATTCTGACTAAAGGATTTGCAAAACTGGCCTAACTTGATCCGTCCCTACGGCAACCTGGGGACGCTAAAGGCATTGGTAATTGCCGTGTAAGACGAAACAGTTCGTAGAACTGTTCGCAGTGGCCTATCTATGCAAATTGTGGTTCAAGCACTCATCAGAAGGGTGTTTGCTCACAAGCCACGTCCTTTAGGGCGTGGTGGTTGACTATTCAAGTACTGGGGTTCTTACTTCATAGCAGGCAGTCAAAATTCATTAAACCAGCGTCGCACCCAGTGAATTCTTAAAATGGTCAAGCGCCCACTCCTGACCATGCTTGGTAAAGGTGGCGACCCCCTTAACCGGAATCGTAATCTGGTAGTTCAAATTATAGGCGGCAATTGCGGTGTGCAGGACACAGATATCGGTGCAAACACCTGCAATCCACAAGTTATCAATTTTTCGTTCCCGCAGGTAGTTATCAAGATTAGTATTTTGAAATGATGAATAGCGGTTCTTATTAAACTGGTAAACCCGGTCACTGGCCTGATGTTGTTCAAACCAGTCATTAACCTTGCCGTATAGCTGTTGACCAGGCGTACCGACCACGTTATGTGGTGGGAAGAGTTTAGCTTCTGGACTAAACCGGTCCCCACAATGGGCATCAGTCGGGAAAATTACGTAGTCGTCATTTTGGTAAAAACGGTTGGCCAGCTGAACCAAATAATCTTCTAATTCCTGCGCTGGCTTGCCACAAGTAAGCGCACCATTGTCAGCGACAAAATCGTTTGTATAATCAATAATTAATAATGCTTTAGTCATTGCTAACTCCTTATTTTTGTGCCTCATCAACCAGCTTTTGTTGCAAGTCAGCTAACCGCTTGCTTAAATAAACCGGGAAGCGGTCCGGATTAAGCAACCGCTTAGTAGCCGCCGGCAGCTGTGCTAATTCGGTCTGCGCAAAATGCTGGATGGCAAAAGTGTCGGTTTCAATTGGCGCCGCTTTTTCCAGTGTCAAAACTTGCTTAAGCAGTGGCTTAGCAATGAAGTCGGTTAGAATCACTTTATTCCGGGTGACGTGAACGTCAGCATTGATTGCCGCAATTTCGGTTCCAATCTGCTCGTCAGCCAGGGCAATTACATCGGCAACAGCGTGTTGGGGATCATGCTTATCGTAGAGCCGGTAAACCTGCTTATTCCCAGGGAGCGTAATCTTTTCGCGACTATTACTAATCTTGATCTTTGGCACCCATTTGCCATCATTTTCTAGTGCCGACATTTTATAAACACCGCTTAATACTGGACTGGATGAACTGGTAATTAGTCGATCACCGATCCCAAAGTTATCCAGTGGTGCCCCTTCATCAAGCAATGACTTAACAATGTGGGCATCAAGGGCGTTTGAAGCAGTAATCTTAGCGTTGGTAAAACCAGCCTCGTCCATCATCTTCCGGGCCTTGGTTGCCAACTGGGTAATATCACCAGAATCGATGCGGATACCAACCGGTTCGTGGCCAGCTGCCCGCAATTCCTTAAAGACTTTAATTGCGTTCGGTACCCCAGAGTTAACCACATCGTAGGTATCAACTAACAGGGCAGCATTGTCAGGGTAAATTTTGGCCCAGGCACGAAAGGCCGTTAATTCATCAGGAAAGCTTTCAATCCAGGCGTGGGCCATCGTCCCCGCCGCCGGAAGGTTAAACCGCTTGGCAGCTAGCACATTGGAGGTACTACTGCACCCACCAATAATGGCAGCCCGCGCACCATATATTGCGGCATCAGGCCCCTGCGCCCGTCGTGCACCAAATTCCATTACTGGGCGTCCGCCAGTAACGCTGGTGATCTGCCATGCCTTCGTTGCAATCAATGATTGGTGGTTAATGATGTTTAAGATCAGGGTTTCGAGAAGTTGGACATCAATTAGTGGGCCACTAATACTAAGGATTGGTTCCTGTGGGAAGACTGGCGTGCCTTCTGGGATTGCCTTAATTGAGCAGCGGTTGTGAGCTGCCGTCAGGTAAAAGAGAAAGTCGTCACTAAAGTGGTTAAGGGACCGCAGATAAGCAATGTCATCAGTTGAAAAGTGCCAGTTCTTAACTTCATCAATTACTTGCATCAATCCAGCACTAATCACAAAACTGCCATCATCGGGCGCCTTACGGTAAAAGACGTCGAAGCGCGCCTGCTTATCGTGGGGAAGTGTTTGATAATAACCGTTGGCCATTGAAAACTCATACAGGTCGGTTAATAATTCATGCTTCATTATTAAACAACTCCTAACAAATTTAGGTAAAAAATACTTTAACTACCGCAAAAAATAAAAGTATATTGAACTTTTATTATCACTGATTGTAGCACTTTTATTTTTAGACGCAAGGTAGTACCAGTTTAAATAACTTTGGTGGCCGGCCTGACCGCTTTGTTTCAGCGGTACCAACTTCCTTAAACAGTTTTTGGTGGGTCTTTTTAAAATTAGAATTATCAATTTGATCGACCGTTGTTTGGCGGAAAGTAGCATAAACTTCGCGGGCTTGCCGAAGGGTAAAAGTCGGTCCTAAGATCTGTAAAATGGTTGGCTGGTAGTCCAGTTTATTTTTAATTCGTACAATGGCCGTATTAATAATTTGGTGGTGGTCAAATGCTAGCGCCGACCCTGCAGCCAAACTCAAAACTAAGTCACCATTTTGCAAGATAAACTTTCCGTGGTCAAAGTTAAGACTAAACCACCCGACTTCGGTTGCTCCGTACCCGGCCCTCAGTTGCGGCATTGTCGGTAAGAAAGTCATGTAGGCAATCGCCAAGGCCCGCTCACCGCTTACCCGGTCGGGATCGGTGAAGGTTGCCAACTGTTCGGTAGCACTGTTTGATAGACGAACACCAATTTTATCCTTAATCAGGCGGATACAGGCAACGTCAGCACTTTCATCCCGCCGCAATAGGGTTTCTGGTAAAGCCCAGTGACCCTCAAATGGCGGATAAGCCCGCTTGACCAGCAGGACTTGTGGTAAATGGGTCAGGGGATTAAAACTCCAAATAACATTTGCAATCGTAATTAGCGGACGCGCAACAACTTTGTCAGCCATCTCTTTCACCTCATAAAATATTATAGCGCAATTAAGAATCACAATAATAAAAAAAGCCAAGGTGGCTTAGTCTAGTTCTCCAAATTCTCTTCATCCTTACTCATTGACAAAGAGCCCAAATTTTCGATATTTTAACCAAATTAGCATAAATTCAATATTATTTTCGTTAACTCTATCTTTAGTACCAAACTGACCGATTCATCCATACCACAAACGCTACCATATCAACGTTCACCTCTACTTTCACTACCCTAATCAACACGACCTGCCAAACTGGACCTTTGTCTACTCGACTATCGAAATAGGACATAGAATACTCGACCCGCCAGCTTCAAATAGAAAAAGTGTACTAATTCCAATCATTCTGAAAGAAAAAAGTACACTTTTAATCATCCGTAAATGCCGTCGTGACGCAGTTTATCAGCTATTTTTCTGTACGTTCCAGGACAGTAACAGACTCAACATGCCACGAGCTGTTGTGGTTAATTAGACATTTGTTGTATCGGCCAAGTTAAAGCGATTATCATTTTTTATTACAAAACATAGTGTTTGTTAACTCGCTGCCATAATGACGGAATTACCCTTGTTTTAGGTATTAATAGCAGGTCCTATATTTTGTTGGTTTGTGGAAACATATAGGGCCACAAATTAAAATTAAAGCGTTTGTGGAAAAACTAAATGCCAAGTTTCATTTGAAGTATTAACCCCATAATTGTAATCGCAACGTCTGCCCCTTTATCCAATACAAAAGAAATGATAGGTTTTACCTTTTCCCATTTTTTCTTTTTAGATATTTTCTCATTATCTATTTGTTCTAGCTCATCAATTTTGGCCTTCAATTCCTCGGTCTCAGTTTCATTCAACCCTGGCATTTCCTCTATTTGCTTTCTAGCATCCTTAAATGAAAGATTTATATTAATATCATTGGAATTTGAAACAGGTACATTCACACTAATATCCTGTGCTATTTTTGAATTTTGGGGAATTGGGAAACTGCAAAGATACCCTTCTAGTCTTCCTTTCATGATACGTAAGTTGTTAAGATACGATTCCTTCCCCATATAGTTATAAGCAAAGCCATCAGCATAACTATACCCATACATACTTTTCCCAAATCCTGGTATATATGTTGAGTACTTGCCATCAATCTTTATATGAATGCTCTTCATTTTTTCTTCATCATCCGACTTAATGGCTTTTGTAATGGCATCTATATCTGGCTCGATTATCTTTGCCAGATCATCTGTATTTTTAATTGGATGCATACTTTCATTCATTATTGCTTAACCTTGCTTTCACGCAGTGACTTGTATATTTCCTCGGCAAAAGTCCCTAAGACTTCTTTTTTCATTTCATCATTGTTAAGAAGCAATGTGAAGAAATCTTTGTTATGCTCCAGTCCTTCAATGAGCATGTCATCAATATGGTCAAAGTAAGATAATTCAAAATCATGTTCATTATTATTTTTGGCACTATTTCTTAAATTATCAGACTTCATCATCAAATCCCTAATTTGAAGCATGGATTTAACGGCAACGTCTTTATCAAAATTAGATCCAGTGGCCTGATTAATTTCCTCAATAATTGCGGATAGTTTTTTCTTTTTGTCCTCACTAAGTACAACATCATCTGCCATCGGCAGCTTTACCACTGGATTTGACCGTTTCGTGCCTGCTACATGTTGGCCTGTCTTTTTCTGAGTAAACTTGCTGGCTTTTATTTTACCAGTCAAATCATACCCTTGTCCTGGACGACTAATATTTACATACTTCATCAAATAAGATACATAATTATATAGTTTCTGTAGTTCTTCGTCTTTAAGGCTAGATACTTGCAAAAGGAATTCATAGCAACGCACAAAATGCTTTAATGTAGTCAAAACTTCCCGTTGGGTATTTTCGTCTAATTCTTTTATCTTCTTTTCCGTAGCACCAAAGTAAAAGTTGAGGTTCTTCTTATCTCGACTTTGAATTTTTGCCTTATGAAGAATGTTATTTGCACCTTCAACATTTTGTGGATCAATTATATAGAATCCATCAATCTTCTCTACTAGGTTATAAACCAATTGTGGATTAACCGTATCCGCTAATAAAGTAGTAGTGTAATAAGGTGCAAAAGCAGCTTCAATATCCTTATAGTCATTAACAAAATCCAACACAAATGGTGTCTTTTCATATGGTGGGCAGATACGATTTAAGCGGGAAAGTGTTTGTACTGCATTGACTCCGCGTAATTTTTTCATGACGTACATAGCAGATAACTTAGGTTGATCAAACCCTACTTGATATTTGTTAGCCACTAGCAAGAAACGATACCCAGGCTTATTAAACTCTTTAGCTGTACGATCCTCTGGTAAACCATTCATTGAAGCTTCAGTAAATTCCTTTTTACCGTCGTCTGAGTTAACTTTGCCAGAAAAGGCAACAAGCATCCCCATGTCATCATAATGATGTTCGTTAATATAATTTTCAAATGCCTGTCGGTACTTAACTGCTGCCTTACGAGATGACATAATAACCATTGCTTTAGCTTGATTACCTAACTCTGACATCACATGTTTACGAAAATGCTCAATAATAATCTTTGTTCGTTGAGCAATGTTTTGATCATCTAAATCAATTTGCTGAGCAATCTGGCGTTTAGCATCAGCTGTCTTTAGTTCTGGATCGTCAGCAATCTCTTTATTAAGTTCATAGTATGTTTGATAGGTCGTGTAATTAGCTAAAACATCAAGAATAAATCCTTCTTCAATAGCCTGTTTCATACTATACAAATGGAATGCTCGATAATTACCATGTTTATCTAAGCGTCCAAAGAGGCGTAAGGTAGTTGGCTTAGGTGTTGCTGTAAAAGCAAACATACTTACATTCTTTTGCTTTCCGGAACTTTCAATTTCTTGTACTAATTGATCTTGAATGTCCTGTTCATAGAATTTATTCGATGATGATAAAGCTTCTGTTACGGCCATCATATCTTTACCAGCGGTTGACGAATGTGCTTCATCAATAATCACGGCAAATTTCTTATTTTTAAGTGAAACATCAGACGAATTACTATCATCCTTAATCAAATCAACAACATATGGAAATTTTTGGATCGTAGTAACTACAATTTTGGTGTTGCTTTCCAATGCAAGTTTAAGATCCTCAGACGTACATTTATCATCCATAACACGAATAAGACCAGCCTTATGCTCAATACCCATTATTGCTTTTTGCAGCTGTCGATCCACGACCACCCTGTCCGTCATAATGATGACATTATTAAAAATAATTTGATTATCATCATCATGAAGGCTAGCTAGTCTATGTGCAAGCCATGCAATGGAGTTTGTTTTTCCTGATCCAGCAGAGTGCTGGATTAAATAATTCTGCGATGTCTTATTGATCTTCAAATCAGCTAAAGTTTTACGAATCACATCTAACTGGTGATATCTTGGGAAAATTAATCGCTGTTTTACCTTTCTCTTCCCAGTTAACGGATCTTTACTTTCCTTGGTCTCAATAAAGATAAATTTGCTAATCAATTCAACTAAAGTTTCTTTTTGCAGGATATCCTCCCACATATAAGAAACACTATATTTATCAGTAAACTGTGGATTCCCTGCACCTGAATTTACGCCTTCTCCTTTTCCCATGTTGAAAGGCATAAAGAAAGTTTTTTCATTCGCCAGCTGAGTAGTCATATAAACTTCTTCCGTATCCATAGCAAAGTTGACTAAACATCCTGCTTTAAATAGGAACAAACGATCTTTTGGATTTCGAGTTGTACGATATTGTCTAATTGCATCCTCATAGTTCTGCCCTTGACTATTGCTTTTTAGCTCAAAGCTAATTATGGCAAAACCATTTATGAAGATCACGAGATCAATCCGTTCTTTATTCTCCTTATCTGCATAGACCTCTTGCATTACAGAAAAAATGTTTTCAGAATACAACTTTGAGAGCTCAGGATTAAAGTCAGTAGCCGGCTTTCCATATAATAAAGTTAAATGTTGGTTGTTAACATCAACACCGTGTTTTAATGCAGAAAGCAGACTTCCTTTCTTACTAAGGATAAATTTATTGATAGTGTTGATAATTGTCTCTTCAGTATCTTCCTTAAACTGTTTAGTTAATTCTTCTAATTTTTCTGGTTGAGTATCCTTTAGAAACTGAAAAAGTAATTCTGGATCCATAGCAAACTTTTTATCAAAGTTGCTATGATCTCTTTCGACATATCCATCTTCTTCAACTAAGTGCTGAATTATTTCTTGTTGGTAATCATATCGTTCATTTATCTGTCCACGCATTTATTCATCCATCCTACATCATTGGTACTTGCTTTTTGCCTGTTACATATTCATAAATAAGTGAGTTTTTGTATTCTTTTAAGAGATTTAGTTGCTTTCGCTTTTCAGCAATTAAGTTACTAATATACTTGCATTTTTTATCTAAAAAGTTAGTTATCTGTTGTTGCTCTTTTAATGGAGGAACCAAAATTGATGTATTTTCAAAATCGTACGCTTGTAGGTCCCATTGCCCATCTCTAATACCTGTTGATAGTCTTCTAAACTCATCGCGATAACAGTTTCTTATTAAATAATGAAAATACTTTTTATCTAATGCTGCATTTTTAAAATGATAAACGTAGTATGCAGGACTTACTACTCCAATATATTCCGATACAGCAAGTGACCCCTGCCATGCTTTCATTTTGTTAATAACTAAATCGCCTTTGGTGACATATTTGTAATTAGAAGTATCAGAAGAAGTAACATTATGGTTATCATCTCTACTATCCTTTGGTACCACACCATATTCCCGATAAACCGACAATACCTGAACATTTCCAGGGTTTCGTGGTTCATTTCTATATAGATAAAACTTGATTTTGCTAGTGAGCCACTGCTTTGGAATTTTACCAACCCAGTCTATTCCGCTATCTTTCATAGAGACATTAAGATCTAATCCTTTAGTTACAGTCCTTATAATTAAGCTATTTCGATAAACTTTCAATCGTTCAATTTCATCATTGATTCGAACTAAGAGTTTGTCAATTTGACCACATTTTTTATCAAGAAATTCAATTATCAGTTGTTGCTCTTTTAATGGTGGAATCAAAATAGTCGTATTTTCAAAATCGTATGATTGCAAATCCCACTGTCCATCCCTAATACCAGTTGACAGTCTTTTAAATTCATCCTTATAGCAGTTTCTTATTAAATAATGAAAATATTTCCTATTTAGCGAAGTGTTTTTGAAATGATATACATAGTATGCAGGACTTACTATTCCAGTATACGCAGAAACAGCAAGTGATCCTTGCCATGCCTTCATTTTGTTGATGACCAAATCGCCTATAGTAACGTATTTATAATTAGAAGTATCATAAGACGTAACATTATGATTATCATTTCTACTATCTTTTGGTACTACACCATAATCACGATAAACAGATAAAACTGGCATATTTCCAGGATTTCGTGGTTCCCTTCTATAAAGATAGAATTTGATCTTGCTGGTTAGCCAGTTCTGAGGAATTTTACCAATCCACTCTATTCCACTGTCTTTCATAGGGCGCACATATCTATCCATCTTATTTAAATAGCTCCTTCACTTCTATAGAGATTGCATTTTCACAGTCTCTGATCTCTTTTCTTAATAACTTTAAAGATTCTGGTTCCTGATATTTGTAGAAATAACGAGTAAATGGTATCTCGGCACCTGTTTTTATAACCGGCCTTTTCTTCCCTAAATCTTCTTCAAAAAAAGCTTTTGCATCCGGAACAAATGGCAACACTTCTTGTTCCATATATTGTTTAATATTTGTATTGATATTAACAATTTCCGTCTCTTCAGTACTCTTATCGTAAATAATATTACCTTTTTTGTCAGTTTGAATTTCAGCTGATTTATCCATTTGTGATAGTCCATCAACTATTTTTTTCAGCAGTTTATCATCTGCAATATCTGAAAGTAGATCTTCAATAACTGGCTTAAATACTTCTGGTGATTTATAAACCTTTTCAGAAATGTTATCTCTGAGAGTGGAAAGCAATTGATCATAGACCGGCTTATTTTTATTAAATTTAGTTAATTTCTTTGCATCGCGAGCTGATAACTTTTCATTACTATTCTGAAGTTCATCAAATTTAACCGGATCAAAAAAGCTGCTCAAATTAGGGAGCATTTTTTCAATACGTTGTTCTGTAATAGCATAGCTACGTTGCAATGGCTGCATAACTGTGTATTCACGATAAATGAATTCAGCATTGTCATGAATTTGTGAGATATTATTCTCTTCAAAGTCCGTATACAACTTAGTAATTTGTTCACGGTTTTCTTTTGAAAACTCATTCTTTTTCTTTCCCAAAGGTTTCCTGAGTTTTTCATAGATATTCGTTGCATCAATAAATTGAACTTTACCTTTTCGCTTTTCATCTTTCTTTTTAGATAAAATCCAAATATACGTTGCCAACTCCGTGTTGTAAAACAGATCAGTTGGCATCGCCACGATTGCATCAAGATAATCATTTTCTAGCAACCAACGACGTACCTGAGATTCACCAGAAGATGTCTTTCCAGTAAATAGGGGTGACCCATTTTCAATAATGGCTGCACGACCTTTGTCATCTAACTTATTCAAAGCAGATTGAATAAAAAGTAATTGTGAATCATTGGACTTTGGTAATCCTGCAGGCCACCTGCTACTCTCTCCTTTTAAATACTCTTCTTTAACTGATTCTTCTTGACCTTGTTTTGCATCTTTACCACCCCATGGAGTACCAAATGGAGGGTTTTCTAGCACAAAACGCATTTTCTGATCAGGAAAGCAATCTTCCTTCAGGGTATCCGCGTGTCTAAAATTATCGATATTTTGATCTTTGATTAACATTTCGGCTAATCCAACTGCATAAGACTGCCCCATTAATTCTTGACCAAAAAGGTGCACATCAGCTGTCGGATTCAAATGCTTCAGGTAAGTGTATGCCGTTGATAGCATACCGCCAGTCCCACATGCTTGGTCCAAGACAGTGACAACCTTGTTATCTTCTAAAATATCTTCACTACCTTCTGCAAGTAATAAAGAGACACAAAGACGAATAATGTCACGACCGGTGTAAAATTGCCCAGCGTCAACGTTCTGGTAAAAGCGGGCAATTAAATTTTCAAAGATGTATCCCATTTTGATGCTATCAAATTTAGCGACACTTAAATCAAGTTCAGAGAATGCTTTAACGACGCTATATAAGCATCCGCCTTTATCCATTTTATTAATGTTGCTTTCAATATCTAAATTTCGGAGAATCTCTTGAACATCTGCCGAAAAGCCAGCTAAATATGATTTGAAATTAGAATTAATGTTATCAGGGTCATTACACAACTCTTTTAAATCAAATTTACTAGTGTTATAGAATTGGAATCCACTAATTTTGTACATTGCTCTGGCCGGATATGTTGGCATCTCCTCATATTTTGCCAGCACCTTGTCTTTTGTAGGCTCTAACGCACACTCGAATCTCCTGATAATAGTCATTGGAATAATGACATCACCATACTTATCAGGCATATAAGTACCACGTAACTTATTAGCAATAGACCAAATAAAATTTGCCTCACTAGTAATATCTACCGGTTGTTCATCCCATGAAGTATCAATCTTCACCATTTTATTATTCTCCATCCTTTACTATTTCCATAATCTCGTTAATATCACAATTTAAAGCTATACAAATTTTCAGTAGCACTTCAGTTGTCACATTCCCATTTCTACCCAACTTAGCAATTGATGCAGCACTAATTCCACTGGCCTGTTGTAGATCTTTCTTTTTCATGCCGCGGTCAATTAAAAGTTTCCATAACTTGTTATAACTAAAACCGATCTCACTCATTATTAAATTTCCCTCTCTTTACACCTTTAATAGAATATTTCTGGTACATTAGCTCTAACTTCTTTCGTTTCGCCAATAACATCAGGATCATTAACCCAATTAATTTCATTCGATATTAATGTTTCACCTGGTCCCTTAATAATTAGATCATCGGCATTGTTCTCTATATATTGTGATGACTCCCGAGAATATCCATTTTGTTGTAACCATATCCGAAGATCACTATTAGTCCCGTATTCAAGGTATTGGTACCAATCATTATCTAAAGGAATACCACTGGTGAACAGCTCCTTTGAAACTTTGAGGAAATACTTACCTAAGACAAAATTAAGTTTGTTCAGTTGATTCATAGTTATATTGATCGCAATAGTATCCCAATTAATGTTCCCTACTAACTTTCGACTTTGATCTAATCTATCAAGAAACTGAAAATCAAGGTGTTCACGAATTGTAATGACATAGTCACAAATCTGTTTAAGACTATATCCATTAATCCACATCAAGGTTAACTTGGCATAATCTTCTAAAGTCTGATGCTGTATATTTTCATCTGAATCAGCATGAATAAATTTTCTTTCATATAAGTTCCAGCTAAAAATATGCGCCAGTTTTAAAAAGAATTGATATGTTCCTTCAACGTTTAGCTTATTTTCATCATTAAATATCTGAGGAAATCCCTTGATTTCTTCATCGGTTATTGCTTGTTTTAATAAACTTGACTGGTCAGCAGAAAAGTTCACATCATTCTGTACTTCATCTGGATATCTTGAACGTAGAGCATTGAGAATTACTGCTTCATCATCGTCAGAAAGCTTCTTCTTAAATTGTTTTCTAGTGAATCCTTCTTGATTATGATTTATCTCTTTAATATAAATTAGAGATATTTTTCTGAGCAAATCATAGTTTCTCTTATCTGTTACAGCAGAAAGTTTAAGATCACCTGCACTCAATGATTTTTTGATTGCAGCAACTTGTTTAGGCTTTAGCGCTTTTTCTACAGATAGATGTTCCTTGCTTAACTTTTTACTTAAATACTCCAAATAAGAGCTTAAGTTGCTGTGCGATTTCTCTTTTTCGCCGGTAATAAGAAAGACATTACCGATCATAGAGTGTCCAAGTCTACCAACTCGACCAATTAAATTCAAAAACTCTAACTGACTTAGTTTTTTCTTACCATTGCCAAGTGAAGTAACAAAAATATTATCAGCTGGTAAATTTACCCCTTCTAATAGAGTGCTTGTACAAAATACAATCCTTAAGATTCCTTTCCTATATGCCTCTTCAATTTTGGTTCGTACATCAATCGGTAATTCCCCAATATGAAAAGCTATTCCTTTTTTCACTAAATCGACTAATACATATTTAGGATTAATTTTTCTGCTAATGTAAGCAGCTAAATCATCTAGTTCTTTGCTTTCAATAATTGGAAACTGCCTTGAAAAAACGATTGCATCAGACATTACGTCTCTTTTAGATCCATAATAAATAAGACTTTGTGTTTGACCATTCATAGCACCAGTAATCATTTGAATAATATGTGGTACAGCATTTTCAGTAAATTGGCATAAACGCTGTGTTTGTTTTATTTGATCATTGTAAATTGAAAATTCTTGATTATAACGATCAATTATAAACTTAGTTTGTGTAACTGGAGACTCTTCAACTCTAATATCACTTTTATCATTGCCATCAATTAGTTGAAGAAAGACATCTGGATTAGGAATTAAGGGAGAAGCAAAAGTTACTCTTGGCTTTTTCGTCCATTTTTGTATCCGATCTATAACCTCATAGTAATAGATGCTGCGATCATCCATCTCTGTTACTTTTTGTGATTCGTCAATGAAAAGATAATCAAGTCTAAGATCATCATTATCTAAAAGCAGATTTGATAATCTTTCCGGTGTCATTACAAAAATATAATTTCTATTTCTATAATCGAGGGTATATTCTTCTGCTTTTGAAATAATGCGGTAAGAATGTTCACTAAGATTATCAACAAGATCTGTTAACAATGATCTTCGCACTTCTGTAATCAAAGCCTTACTCGGCACTGTTATAGCAAAATTAAGTTCTTCACCCGCCTTAATCTTATATTCAATAAATTTCTTCATTAAATATGTTTTTCCCATTGATGTTGGTGCAGAGAAACTGTTGATACTATTTTTTAGCGAGTTAAAAATTTTATCTTGGTCACCGATAAACGTTTGGTTTTCTTGCCCTGGAATTTTTCTTTGAGTTTTGTTGTAATCATCAATTACTTCATCCCACAGAAAATCAATAGTAGTTATTTTTCTGTACCCATGATTCTCTCTGGGCAAGTAGTTTTTTAAACTACTTAGAACTGTGTTCCTTACTATATCGATATTAGGATCCGCTGGATACATCTCTTGCAGCATAGCAATTATTTTAAGAGATAAATTTTTACATTCTGAAGACTCATTATTACTTTTGGCTTTGGATAACAGATCTGCGAATTTCAACAGATCTGTTTTTTCTTTTTTGTCTAACGACCATTTTGCTTGAAAAAGAAAGTAAGCATATTGTGTAAATAATTGCTTAACTAATTTCTTCAAATAATGATTTTGCTGCAAATTATCATAAAGATATTCCGCAAGTGATTTGCTTTTATCAATCATATTCTTTACCCAATTAGTTCTCTCATAATCATGTTCCCATCAGTGCTTGGACTAATAAGTGGAAGCATATATACATAAAAAGATGATCGTTGCCAGTCGTTTAGCCTGATTTCATTATCTAACTGAGAAATTACCTGATGAAGGTCATTCTCAACAATCTTACGACACTTTAACTTTGCTTCATCAGTAGAGCAATTTTTCAAATTATCATCAGCTGCAAATTTGTAGCCAACAAATAGCCCATAGGCTGCCACTTCATCTATTTCATTTTCCGTAGGTACTAGAACTTTTAAAATAGCTTTGCTCTCTTCATCACTGTATTGCTCACGTAATATTGAACTATCAATTAAATCAATTGGCATAATTAAGGATTCAGATTGATTATTCCTAAATTTTTTCAATTCTAATACAACATTCTGAATTGCATCTTGTAAATCATCATTAAGCTGTGATGCCCCTAAAACTAGCTGACTTTTTCCTTTGTTATCTTTTAAATAAATTCCTTCACTATTAATTGTGCGTGAATTGGCTGAAATCTCTGCTCGAGTATAAATTTTTCTAGCACCATCAATATGTTCAAGAAAAATATAAGCCAACATTTCTCCTAAGAGATCTTGTGGTACACCACTTTGCATATAATCTCTTAATATTCTTGTTGCCTTTATGCCTGTCACATCATTTTTTTCAATACCTCTAGCAACTGCATAACTAGTAATATTATTCAAAATTAAGTTTTCCATATTGTTATACGAAAATGGAAAAAATTCTGGCTTTAAGATAAACGCATGAATGCCATTACTATTATTAATTAATGGCGATTCTTCAGAAGCTACTTCAGTAAATACTGATGAGAACGAATCGTCAGAGACAGTTTTATTTAAATACTCATTTGGCCCACTTTTAGTGGGCTTTTTTTGTTGCTTCGTTATTGCGTCTTCAACCAATCTATTTAGCAAGTTAGTACAGAAATAGGAAACTGCATTAGTCTCTATCTCTTGCCCATCTTTATTGATAGTTTGAAGCTTTAAGGCTATAGCGTCTTTATCTATATCATCGAAATCGTCAACATATCTTCTGAAAGAGTCTACATCTATCTCCGCATCTTTAATTGTCTGTGCAGCATTTTGATTTAGCCCTTTGTAATAAAGCTTCTTCAAATTTTGTAAGCTATAAATATTTTCATTCCAATTCTTAGTGTAATTACTTAAAACAACGTTTACGGATCTTTCAATAGATCTACGATCTTCCTTACTCATAGCTGTCCGTAATGAATCAATTAAAATTTTAAATTCATTGTTCGCCATTTTCTCAAATCCCCCAAAGTAGCTACGGGTAACTTTAAGTAGCTAGAGTAGCTGATCAGTATTCACCAAATTGATACTATCAACTTGTCAGTTAAATAAATGACACTTAACAAATTAATTATACCAATTTTTGTTAGGAGATTGTTTATAAAATTAAGCGATCATACATTTATTTGGCTGAACAGCATGTGTTGCTCGATCAACAACTTTTACTAGCATGCACCTAACTAAATAACATCTGTAACAAGCCACTAGTAAAGCAAGTTGCAGTACCCAAGCGATCTCATCGTTTAGGTCTGTTTCTTATTGCCTTGTTAGTGGCTTTTAGTATGCCTTCGATTCCTTCGCTTGGGAGATCCAAGAGGAGGAATTTTTTATGAAGAAATACTACGACGACCGTCACCAGCTCAATATGGAGATCTCAGACGCTAAAGATGGCAGTATGCATATTAAGCTACATCAACCAACTGGGATCAAAGAAATCACGGTCACAGAAGCTAAAGGCAAAGAAATCATCGAACTTAATCGTATTGAGTACAACGATAACCACCGTGAAACCCGTCGTCATGTTTCACTCGAAGCCTATGACCCATATGGCGCCCTAGTAAAAGACGATGCTGATCCGTTACAAGAGGTAATTAATAAGGAAGAAATGGATCAACTCCACCAGAGTATCAGTCAACTTACACCAGCACAACGAAAGTTACTCATGAAGAAGTTCTGGGATGACATGAAACAGATCGACATTGCCAAAGACGAGGGCGTCAGCAAGATGGCAATTACTAAGCGTTGGCAAACCATCAAACGGCAGCTCAAAAAAATTCTTCAAAAATAATCGTTTACTTTTCCGTTTTCCATGGCCTGTAAGTGTAAGGCAGTTATTCCTTACCAAACTTAACAAGAAAGGAACGGTCAAAATGGCTAACAAAATTTCTATTTCAGTAGCCAAGCATCCCGAACAAGATGGTGTTATCAGTATGCGTCAAATCACAATCCGTGAACGGCTGCTGCGTTTACTACTCGGTCAACCACACCATCTGATGGTGATTACACCTGGCAAAGATGTTCAGCAACTGCAAATTAACGAAGTAAAGGAGGATTTCTATGAGCGTAATGAATGACCTTGATTTGAAACTTAAGGAAGCTGAGAACCAGCTTGATCAAACCCAGGAAACCATTCGGTCCATTCGCCAATTGTTATCAAGCAACGAAAATGAAGCTTCAAGTGATGATGAGCAACCAAAGCGTGACTCAATTGAAGACAAAGTAACGGTTCGCAAGATGCTGGCAAAGAAGAGTGCCGAAGGTTATACCGACCAAGTGAAAGAATTGCTTCATAAATTTGGTGCGGAGAAACTCTCTGATGTGGATCCCAAGGATTACAAGGATCTTTACTACAGTGCGGAGGGATTAGGACAATGAGTTCACCAACCCACCACGCATTATTATCGGCTTCCAGTGCTCATCGTTGGCTAAGTGCTCCACCACTACCACGACTAGAGCAGTACTTTCCGCACACCACTTCAAACACTGCCGCTGAAGGAACAGCTGCCCACGCACTAGGAGAATATAAGATCCATCGATTGCTCGGTGATAGGTTCAAGCGTCCTACTTCTGATTACCAATCAGATGAGATGGAAGACCTAACCGATGATTACGCTAGCTATGTCCTGGGACAATACCACCAAGCTAAGAAGTATGCTTCTGACGCCACCATCAATGTGGAACAGAAACTAGACTTCTCCAAGTACGTTCCGGAAGGCTTCGGTACCGGCGACTGCGTGATCGTTTCTGATCACCTGCTCCACATTATCGACTTCAAGTATGGCAAGGGTGTCCGGGTGGAAGCCAAGAACAACCCTCAGATGAAGCTCTATGCCGTTGGAGCATTAGAGATGTTTGGCAGTCTGTACAACATCGATGAAGTTGAAACTACAATCTTTCAACCTCGCATGGCCAATATCAGTACCTGGACCATTAATGCCCAAAAATTGATGCACTGGGCCAATACCGAACTGAAAGAAAAAGCCGAATTAGCTTTTGCTGGCAAAGGTACCGTCCATTATGGTCCTTGGTGCCAATTCTCCGCTTGTAATGCTGTACTGCGAGCTCGTTTTGACTATCATCACAAGCTTACCCGCTTTCAACTACGGTCACCGAACTTGCTAACGGATAGTGAGGTTACCGAAGTACTGGCACACATCGATGATTTGAATCGTTGGGCTCACGAAGTTAAAGACTATGCCGCTGACCTAGCCATTAACCACGGCAAGCAGTGGCCCGGCTACAAGATTGTCGAAGGACGGTCCGTTCGTCATTACAAAGATGAAGCAGCCGTAGCAAAGATTGCTGAAGAACACGGCTACCATGATATTTATCAAAAGAATCTACTACCAATTACAAAACTAGAAAAACAGCTTGGTAAGAAGAAATTCACTGAACTGTTTAGTCAAGAAATTGTAAAACCTGCGGGTAAGCCAACCTTGGTGCCAAATTCTGATCGGCGTCAGAGTATTAGCAAATCTAACCCACAAGATGAATTTAAGGAGGAAAAATAATATGTCACAACAAACTAAGGTCGTTACCGGTATCAACACTCGTCTCTCTTATGCCAACATCTGGGAACCTAAGTCTATCAATGGTGGTAAGGAAAAGTATTCAGTTAGTCTAATCATCCCCAAGTCCGATCAAAAGACAGTCACTGCCATCGAAAAAGCTATCGATGCTGCCATTCAGGAAGGAATTGGAAAGTTTGGTGGCAAGAAGCCAAACAAGGCCGCCCTTAAGTTGCCGCTTCGCAATGGTGATGTTGAACGTGATGATGCTGCCTACCAAGACAGCTACTTTATCAATGCTAACTCAATTACGGCACCACAGATTGTGGACAAGCATGTTCAACCAATTCTCGACCGCAATGAAGTTTACAGCGGCTGCTACGCCCGCGTATCGATTAACTTCTATGCCTTTAATACTAATGGGAATCGTGGAATTGCCTGTGGCCTTGGCAACATCCAAAAAATTCGTGATGGCGAACCGTTAGGAGGTCATGCAAGTGCCAGCGATGACTTTACCGCTATTGATGACAATAACGATGATGATTTCTTAGCTTAAATCAAAAGATGGGCAGTCGAAAAGGACTACCCATTTTTTGTAGAAAGGATTTTTAATGAAGCAACTTTCAATAGATATCGAAACTTATTCCAGCACTAACCTGAACCAGACTGGAGTCTATCGTTATGCAGATAGTAAAGACTTTGAACTCCTGCTTTTTGGCTACGCTATCGACTTCGGTCCAGTAAAGGTTATAGACCTCACTCAGGGTGAATCAATTCCTCCTCAGGTTATTAAGGCGTTAGATGATCCTACTATTATTAAAAGTGCCTTTAACGCTCAATTTGAACGGGTCTGTCTGTCACGTTTCGTAAGCCACCGCTTAAAGCCTGCTGGTTGGCATTGCTCACGGGTATGGTCGGCTACCTTAGGACTACCCTTGTCGCTTCGTGATGTAGGTACCGTCTTAGGGCTACCACGACAAAAAATCACCGCAGGAAAAGAACTCGTTCGTTACTTCTGCACGCCTTGCAAACCGACCAAAGCTAATCAAAATCGTACTCGTAACTTTCCATATCATGCCCCTGATAAGTGGCAACAGTTTAAGCAATACAATCAGCGTGACGTCGAGGTTGAAATGGAAATCACCCAAAAGCTCGAACGCTTCCCCGTCCCACAGAATGAATGGGAAAACTACTGGATGGATCAAGACATTAATGATCGCGGTATCCGGATTGACCAACAACTGGTTAACAATGCGATCAAATGTCAAAACGTCTTCCATGACCAGTACTTACAAACTGCTAAAGAATTAACAGGTCTAGCAAATCCTAACTCTCCATTACAGCTAAAAGACTGGCTCCAGCAGCAAGGTATTAAAACTAATTCACTATCCAAAGCATCAGTGGCACAGCTATTACAAACAACTACCGGCACGGTTCATCAAGTATTAGCTCTCCGTCAGTTACTCTCCAAATCAAGTGTCAAAAAGTACCAGGCTATGCAGAAAGCTATGTGCCAAGATGGTCGTGTCCATGGTCTTTTACAATTTTACGGGGCAAACCGTACCGGTCGCTGGGCTGGTCGCCTTGTACAAGTACAAAATCTTCCCCGTAATTCAATGCCAGACCTCGAAGAAGCTCGCGAATTAGTTAAGCAAGGCAACGTACCAGCACTTGCAATGCTTTATGATTCAGTGCCAGACGTCTTATCACAATTGATTCGCACTGCTTTTATCCCTAGCAAAAATCATCATTTCTACGTGGCTGACTTCTCAGCGATTGAAGCACGGGTGATTGCTTGGCTATCTAATGAAAAATGGCGACAAGAATCCTTTGCCAAGAATGAAGATATCTATTGTGCATCCGCGAGTCAGATGTTTGGTGTCCCGGTCGTCAAACATGGCATCAATGGCGAACTCCGTCAAAAGGGTAAAATTGCCGAACTCGCCCTGGGCTATGGCGGTTCCATTGGTGCCCTCAAAGCCATGGGTGCCACTAAGCTTGGCTTAACTGATGATGAATTACCGCCACTGGTTCAAATGTGGCGTAATGCTAGTCCTCACATTGTGCAGTTTTGGTGGGACGTTGATAAAGCGGCTAAAGTTTGTATTAAAACCCACCTTCCTCAAGAATCTCACGGTATGAAATTCGCCTACCGCAGTGGTTGTATGTTTCTAAAATTACGTTCTGGTCGATCTCTTTGTTATCCCCAACCTAAGATCGGCATTAACCGCTTTGGTAGTGAGTCCATTACTTTCATGGGCATTAACACCGTCAAGAAATGGTCACGAATTGAAACCTATGGTGCTAAGTTAGTCGAAAACATCGTCCAGGCCACTAGTCGTGATCTCTTAGCTGAAGCCATGCGCCGTTTAGAAGCAGCCGGCAACCCGGCCGTAATGCATATTCATGACGAAGCCGTAATTGACGCCCCTTCCAATCGGTCACTTGACACCATGGTTCAGCTCATGACCGAAGTTCCAGACTGGGCCAATGGCTTAATCCTCAACGCTGCTGGTTTTGTTAGCGACTTTTACAAAAAAGATTAATTTTAATGGTTTACTTTCTGCCCTCATCTGGCTTATTGGTGAGGGCTTTTTTAGTTCTCTAATTTAATGAAAGGATCTGAATCTATGTCAGAAGCAACCATAGCAATTACCAAGCTGCGCCAAGATAAACTGAATCCACACTACCGACCAATGATCTTTGTCATTGCGCCGTTTACAGAAGTAGTAAAGAGCGATGCTAAAAGTACCATGACAGTGCGCTCTTACTGCCGATTTGTCTATCAACATGGCGGCATTCCCATTTGTCCACAGCTTTACCTACCTCAATTTATTAACATGCACCATTCACGCGAATTTCAAGTAGCCGCCTTTATTAACATTGTGCTACTAACTAAATGCGCCGAAGCCTGGTCATTTGGTAAGCCAACACATGATATGCGCTACTTCATCCGCTTAGCCAAACATAAAAATAAAAATATCCGCTACTTTAATAACGAAATGGAGGCTAACTAAAGATGCATTTTACTTTATCGACGGCAGTTAATTCCGGTCAGGCTAGCAACACGATCTATCCTCATCAACAAACTATCACTAACGCACAGGAATTAGAACAGGCTGCCCATTATGACCATGTCTGCGGTCAATTTACAAATAATCAACGCGCTATTGCCAACTTCATCAAAGCTGACTGCCTGATCATGGACTGCGATAACGATCATTCTGACGATCCGACTACTTGGATCAAACCTGCAAACATTGCTAACTATTTCGATGATGTTTCCTACGCCATTACTTTCTCGCGAAACAATATGAAGGCCAAGCACCATAAAACACCCCGGCCTAAGTTTCACGTCTACTTTCCGATTACTGAGATTACGGATGCTAAAACCTACGCCGAACTAAAACACGAAATTCAAGAATACTTTCCCTATTTTGATGACAATGCGCTTGATGCGGCCCGGTTTGTCTTTGGTGTGCCTAGTACTAAAGCCATCTGGCATGAAGGATCACAAGCCGTGGACAAATTTATGATGGCCCAGCGTTACTTTGCTCAGCAAAACATCGGATCAATCCATGAGGGCAAACGTAATGCTACCCTTTCGCATTTTGCCGGTCGCATCATTATGCGTCTTGGCAATACTGCTGAAGCTCGTCAGGCATTTCAGGAAGAAGCTGCTAAATGTGATCCACCACTAAGCAAGCAGGAATTAAAAAACATCTGGCATAGTGCCACCAAATTTGGTCAACGCATGGCTAATCAAAAAGATTATATTCCGCCCGAAAAATACAATCAGCCCAATGATGACTTACAGCCAGCTGACTACTCGGACACTGGGGAATCTTATGTCTTTGTAAACAACTGTAAAGAGCGGGTCTGCTACACCAATCAATCAGGTTTTATGTGGTTCGACGGTAAGGTCTGGCAAGAATCGGAACCTTTAGCTCTCGGCGAAGTCCAACGTTTTACCGATAAACAATTAACTGATGCTCAGCTTCGTGTCACTAATAGTTATAAGAAGATTCAGCAAAATGGTGTGACATCCGCTTTGCAAGCAATGGGTAAAACTAAAGCTAGTCGGACTTTTAACGATGAACAACAGGCAGCGTTCAAGAATTACGAAAATGCTAAAGCTTACGAAGCCTTCATTCTCAAGGAACGCAGCACCCGTGGTATTAACGGGATCTTAACTAATTCTCGACCAAAGCTCGTCAAAGAGATTAATGATTTTGATGCTGATCCGTTTTTGTTGAACACGCCCAACGGACCTTTCAATTTAAAGAAAGGGATGCACGGTCAACAGGAAATTCAAGCTGATGAATTAATCACCAAATCCACATCCTGTATTCCTGGTAATCAAGGAGCTTCACTCTGGCAAGAAGCACTCACTACTTTCTTCTGTGGTGACCAAGCGTTGATTAATTACGTCCAAGAAATTGTGGGACTGGTGGCGATCGGTCAGGTGTACCTGGAAGCTCTGATTATTGCTTACGGCAGCGGGAGGAATGGTAAGTCAACCTTCTGGAACACCATCGCTAATGTACTCGGCACTTATACCGGTCACCTCTCAGCTGATGCCTTGACCACTGGTGTCCGGCGAAACGTCAAACCAGAGATGGCCGAAGTTAAAGGCAAGCGGCTAATCATTTCCGCTGAACTAGAAGAAGGTAAGCGACTGAACACTTCCATCGTCAAGCAACTTTGTTCAACTGATGAAATCTATGCCGAAAAGAAATACATGAAACCTTTCTCCTTTACGCCCAGCCACACCATCGTGTTATACACCAATTACCTGCCCCACGTAGGTGGTAATGATGAAGGAATCTGGCGACGGTTAATTGTGATCCCCTTTAAAGCTACGATCGCTAAACGCAATGATATTAAGAATTACGCCCAGTACCTAACCGAAAAAGCTGGGCCGGCAGTCTTGCAGTGGATCATTGAAGGCGCACAGCGAACCATTCAGCAAAATTACCGATTAACTACTCCGGCGGCAGTCGAAAAAGCGGTCAATGCTTACCATGCTGACAATGATTGGCTCGGACATTTTCTCAACGAAAAATGCGAATTAAACCCAGAATATGAGCAAAAGTCCGGTGACCTCTATCAAAAGTATCGCGAATACTGCCAAGGCATCGGTGAATATATCCGCAGCACGACTGACTTTTACACCGCCCTCAAAAATGCTGGCTTTCAACGTCAACATAAACAAAACGGTCGTTTCATCGAGGGACTGCGATTAAAAGTTGATGCCGACGAATTCCTCAGTTGACTGTCATCGACTGTCACACTTTAAAACTCTAAAAGCTTGATACATCAGTGTTTACCAACCCTAATGACAGTCGTGACACTCTTTTACATTACTTGTATATAGGAATAAAAATAGAAAAAAAGAGTATAGAGAAGAGTAGTAAAACAACTGTCACGACCGTCATCAACCCTGACGAATCACCGATATATCAACGTTTAGGAAGGATTTTACAAATGTTAGAAAAACAAATCGAAACTACTTTTGTCAAAGCTACCCACCAACGCGGAGGTCTTTGCCTAAAGTTCACCTCCCCATCGATGGCCGGAGTACCTGATCGATTGGTCCTCCTGCCTGATGGTCACATGGGCTTTGTGGAGATGAAGGCTCCTGGTAAACATCCCCGCCCGTTACAAGTGCAAAGACTCAACCAGTTAAAACAACTTGGTTACCAGGTTTTTGTTTGCGATCAGTTTGATCAGATTGGAGGAATGCTAGATGCAATACAAACCGCATGAATACCAACAATACGCAACTCAGTTTATTCTGGATCATCCTGTGGCAGCAATCTTGCTTGATATGGGACTAGGTAAAAGCGTCATTACCCTAACTGCTATTAAACAACTTATTCAGCAGGGGAAAGTTCAACGGGTATTAGTTGTCGCTCCACTGCGTGTGGCTAAACAAACCTGGCCAGAAGAAATTGAAAAATGGGACCACTTAAAAGGCCTTAACTATTCAGTCGTCACTGGTTCTAAGTTTCAAAGGATCAAAGCACTGCAGCAAGATGTCGACATTTATATCATTAATCGGGAAAACTTAAAATGGCTAATTGAATCCTCTGGTACTTCCTTTGACTACGACATGTTGGTGATCGATGAACTCTCCAGTTTTAAGTCTTACCGCTCGCAACGCTTCAAAGCCCTCAAACGAGTGCGACCACTGATTAAGCGCGTAGTTGGCTTAACAGGCACACCGTCGTCTAATGGCTTGATGGATTTGTGGGCAGAGTTCCGCGTACTAGACATGGGCCAACGACTCGGCCGTTTCATCTCATCTTACCGAATGAACTACTTTGACCCTGACAAGCGAAACATGTATCAAGTGTTTACCTACAAACCTAAGCCCGGTGCTGAACAAAGTATCTACCGCGCCATTGATGATATCACCATTTCTATGAAGTCTAAGGACTACTTGAATCTGCCACCATTAACTATGAACACCGTTCCGGTAAAAATGAGTAATAGTGAGCAGGCAATCTATGATGAGCTTAATGCCCAGCTAGTAGTTTCAACCCAGGGTAAACAAATCGATGCCCTCAACGCAGCCAGTTTATCGAATAAACTTTGCCAGATGGCAAATGGTTGTGTCTACGACGACCAGCAGCAGATTGTTCAAATTCACCAGCGAAAACTTGATGCCCTTGAAGATTTGGTTGAAGCTGCTAATGGTAAACCTGTCTTGGTAGCTTACTGGTTCAAACATGATCTAACCCAGATTAAAAGTCGTTTCAAGGTTCGTGAGATCAAAACACCCCGTGACATTCAGGACTGGAATGCCGGTAAGATTCCTTTAGCTTTGATCCACCCCGCTTCTGCTGGTCATGGTCTTAACCTGCAGGCTGGTGGTGCCACCTTGATTTGGTATGGATTGACTTGGAGCCTGGAGCTTTACCAGCAAACCAACGCTCGGCTCTGGCGACAAGGACAGCGTCAGCCAGTAGTTATCCACCACATCATCACCGAAGGAACCATTGACGAAAACATTCTGGCCGCCTTGAAACGTAAAGATAAAACCCAGCTAGCGTTAATCAATGCGGTGAAAGCCAACCTGAAAGGAAGTGTTGTGGCATGAGTATCATGTGGAACTACTTAGACAAACGACGAGCGACCGTCGCAGCCTTGAAAGATTACGATGGTATGAAGTTCATCATTGACTCTTACCAAGACGAACTGAAACTAGCTAAGGAACAAATGGTTGGTGTCAGTTCGCCTCGCTATGGTTTCTCACCCAGTGGCAGCAAAAAGGATAACCCGACTGAACATCGCCTGCTGCATGGCATTGACCAGACAACCAAACTGAATGAACGTTACCAACAAGCCCAGCTTTACTTCAAATGGTTCGAGCCAGCCTGGCAAGAACTATCTGACGACGAGCGGTTTGTTTTAGACGTTTGCTACCGCACTCCAAACCAGTCAATGAACGAGGGACTAACTATCATGATGGACAAGTATTTCATTGCGAAAACCACTGCTTATAATCGAAAGAACAAATCACTCGACCACCTTACCCTTTTGCTTTATGGATCCCACCATTAGAAAGGTAAAACGCAGAACAAACAATCAACTTATCCATGTTACGATGATAGTGTAGAAAATTAAGATAAGGCATTTGCTTTATAACACTGAAGCCTGGCAGCTTAGAACTGCTGGGCTTTTCTTATAACCTCAGAAAGGAGGAGTGTCATGCCTTACTCGCCTAAGAAACCCTGTCGCTACCCTGGCTGCCCACGATTAACCCACAACACTTATTGTGACGCGCACGCCAAGCAAGTCAGCTCTCACTATAATCGTTACCAACGACCAAAGCGTAGTCGACCACGCTATCATCGTGGCTGGCCAAAGATCAGACAAAGGTACCTACTCCACCATCCCTTCTGTGAGATGTGCCTGAGCCAAGGAAGGTATACCAAGGCTACCGAAGTCCATCACGTTCTGCCCTTAGAGCACGGTGGCACCAACGAGTTCAAAAACCTGATGGCATTATGCAAACCATGTCATTCCCGCATCACCGCTCAGATGGATGATCGTTGGCACAAAGCACCACGTCAATATCATTACTAAACCACGGAGGGGGCCATCGAATCCTTAAAAATTTTTCACGCGGGAGCGGGCCTGGGCCTTCGTGTGTAAAAAATCGAAATCAAAGGGGGTATTAACCCCTGCCGGAAGGAGGGAGAGATTTGGCTAAAGATGGTACGAATCGTGGTGGATCCCGAATCGGTGCTGGACGTAAACCTAAATCACTTCACGACAAAATTCAAGCCGGTCAAGATGCTCAGGTGATTGACCTACCAACACCAACCAATTTGGAAGGCCATGTGATGCCGCCAGTCAAGAAGTACCTCAAGGCCAAACAGAAGAATGGTTTAGAATTCGACGCCGCTGATATTTTCAAAGAAACCTGGGAATGGCTGGTCGAGCGTGGTTGTGAAAAGCTAGTTAATACTCAGCTGATTGAACAATATGCGGTAAGTGTAAGCCGTTGGATTCAGTGTGAAGAATGTATCTCAAAATTTGGTTTTCTTGCCCGCCACCCAACAACTGGGAACGCAATTGCTTCCCCTTACGTATCAATGAGCCGCGACTACATGAAACAATCCAGCCAATTATGGTTTCAAATTTTTCAGGTTGTTAAAGAAAACAACGCTACAACTTACCAAGGATCTACACCACAGGACGATGTGATGGAACGCTTGCTCCGTTCACGGAAAGGAATGAACTAATGAAATTTGTTCAGAAGAAAATAACGGACCTCATCCCCGCGGATTACAATCCACGAAAAGACTTAAAGCCAGGTGATCCTGACTACGAAAAGCTAAAACACTCAATGAAAGAATTCGGCTACGTTGATCCAATCATCTGGAACCAACAAACTGGTCGCGTAGTCGGCGGACACCAGCGGTTAAAGATTCTCCAGAATGAAGGGATCAAAGAAGCCGAGTGTGTAGTTGTCAACTTAGACGAAGAAAAAGAAAAAGCGCTGAACATTGCTCTCAACAAGATCAGCGGTGATTGGGATAAGGACAAGTTAGCTTTGTTGATGACTGACTTACAAGCCAGTGACCTGGATATTTCATTAACTGGTTTTGATGAGGATGAAATATCTGACTTGCTTGCTACCGAAGGTGATACTCATGACGATAATTTCGATGTAGATAGCGAGTTGAATAAACCGACTTTTTCTAAAGCTGGCGACCTCTGGCATTTAGGACGGCACACCCTATTTTGTGGTGATGCTACAAAAGGTGAAGGTTACCAAAAGTTACTTGGTGATCATAAAGTTAACCTTGTTCTTACCGATCCACCATACAATGTCGATTACCAAAGCAAAGCCGGCAAGATTAAGAACGACCATCAGGATGATCATAAGTTCTATCAATTTTTACTAGCCGCTTTCCAAAACATGAATAAGGTAATGGCCAATGATGCCAGTATCTATGTTTTCCATGCTGATACTGAAGGGTTAAACTTTCGGCGAGCATTTCGAGATGCTGATTTCTATTTATCCGGTTGCTGTATCTGGAAAAAACAATCCCTTGTCTTAGGACGTTCACCCTATCAATGGCAACACGAACCAGTTCTTTATGGTTGGAAACAAGATGGTAAGCACGAGTGGTATACCGGGCGCAAAGAATCAACCATCTGGGAATTTGACCGTCCGAAGCAAAGTAAGGAACACCCAACAATGAAGCCTGTTCCATTGCTTGCCTATCCAATCATGAATTCGACAATGTCTAACTGTACGGTTCTGGATCCCTTTGGTGGTTCTGGATCTACCCTCATTGCCTGTGAACAGACTAACCGAATTTGTTACATGATGGAACTCGATCCTAAGTACTGCGATGTCATCGTTAATCGCTATATCGAACAAGTGGGTTCAGATCAAGAAGTCAGTGTGGAAAGAGATGATCACATAATTCCGTACAATAAGCTAAAAAAACCGGCCTAATTCCTCGAAAGTCCTTGCTATCTGTATCTTCTAGAGTGATGTATACAGTAATCAAACAAGGAGGTACATACTATGGAAATTAATTTTAATGTTCATGGTAAACAGCGCAAAAAGCTAGTCGAACAGATTGCTGAATACACTCAGCAAAGGGCAGAGTATCAGTACACACCAACTTATGCATACCAGATTGGTAAATACACCGTCAGCAAGGATGGCAATCTTTTATCCCCAGATGAGATTCCTGCTGAATTAGTAACATATCTTAAGCAACAGGGATTCACATCCAGCGAGACGGTCAAGTTGAACATAACATATCGCCGCAATGAGCTTACTGACCAAGATCTAGATAACCTACGCCATTTAATCTGGGCAAAAGGACAATTAATCAAAGACGCTTGCCAACTGAATTCCTTGTCTCTCACAATTGATGACCAACGTGTATCCTTCGATTGGTTCACCGAAGTTAACACTGATGACGCTCCAGCTTATCAACAATTGATCGATAAATTAGTGCAATACGCAAAGAGTCACCAGCGAATTATGTCAACGCCACGTGATGAGAGTAATGAAAAATATGCTTTCCGCTGCTTTTTACTGCGTTTGGGTTTTATTGGTCCCCAATACAAGACCCAACGGAAAGTGCTACTCAAAAATTTAACCGGATCGGCTGCTTTTAAGAACCAGGAGGCTTAGTCATGAACAAAATCAAAGATGAATTAGCCAAACGTGATCGTATTCGCCAACAGGTATTACAAATTCGCAATACCGGTGAAGTAAATATGTTTGATGTTGAAAACGTAAAGCGGCTCGCTTATTACTATAATTGCCACGATCTGATCGACTATTTGACCACTGACCGCGCCGGATACATCAACCTGATCTTAACCGGTAAATTTAATTAGCTACCAAGCATTGAGTTCACTCTCAGTGCTTTTTTAGTATCAATGAAAGGATGTGATGCCCTCTTGCAAAAGCTAAAAGACTACACACCAACTAGGTTTATGGCTAAGGATTCTACCTACGATAAAGATGCTGCTGACTTTGCAGTGTCATTTATCGAATGCCTGTGCCACACAAAGGGAACCTGGGCAGGCAAGCCTTTCGACCTCATCGATTGGCAGGAAAAAATTATTCGAGATATTTTTGGCATCTTAAAGCCCGATGGCTACCGTCAATTTAATACTGCTTACGTAGAAATTCCAAAGAAACAAGGTAAATCAGAGCTGGCTGCCGCCATCGCCCTGTTACTCTGCTGTGCCGATGGTGAAGAACGTGCAGAGGTTTATGGCTGTGCAGCTGATCGGCAACAAGCTGCAATTGTTTTTGACGTTGCTGCTGATATGGTACGTATGAATCCTGCCCTGAAGAAACGTTGTAAAATTCTTGCTTCACAGAAGCGGTTGATCTACGAACCAACTAATAGCTTTTATCAAGTTCTATCTGCTGATGCTTATTCTAAACATGGTTTTAATGTGTCCGGAGTTATATTTGATGAACTGCATACTCAACCAAACCGGAAACTCTATGATGTTATGACGAAGGGATCGGGGGATGCCAGAACTCAGCCCCTCTACTTCTTAATCACAACCGCTGGCACTGATGAGCATTCTATTTGTTATCAAGTCCATCAAAAAGCAATTGATATCATGAAAGGTCGAAAGCATGACCCCCGCTTTTACCCAGTAATTTATGGTGCTGATCGGGATGAGGATTGGTCGAGCCCCGAAGTCTGGAAAAAAGCTAATCCTTCTTTAGGAATTACAGTCAAAATGGAGAAAGTCAAAGACGCCTACAACTCTGCCAAGGAAAATCCAGCAGAGGAAAATACCTTCCGACAGCTTCGTTTGAACCAATGGGTAAAACAGGACGTTCGTTGGATGCCCATGGATAAATGGGATGCTTGTGCTTTCCCAGTTGATCCTAATGAACTACGGGGACGAGATTGTTACGGCGGACTCGACCTGTCGTCGACTACCGATATCACTGCTTTTGTTCTAGTGTTTCCACCAAGGGATGATTCTGAAGGTTATACCCTTCTGCCCTATTTTTGGATCCCCGAAGATAATGTTGACTTACGAGTTCGGCGTGATCATGTTCCATATGATATTTGGAAACGACAGGGTTATCTTCAAACAACAGAAGGAAATGTAGTTCACTACGGTTTTATTGAACAATTTATTGATGATCTTGGTAAAAAATACCACATCAAAGAAATCGCCTTTGACCGATGGGGTGCGGTAGAAATGGTTCAAAATCTCGAAGGTATGGGATTCACTGTAGTTCCATTTGGTCAGGGATTTAAAGATATGACCCCACCAACTAAAGAACTAATGCGATTAACTCTGGAAAAGAAGATCGCTCATGGTGGTCACCCAGTATTACGCTGGATGATGGACAACATCTACATCCGCACTGACCCAGCCGGGAATATCAAACCTGATAAGGCTAAGTCAACCGAAAAAATTGATGGCGTAGTGGCCACCATTATGGGACTGGATCGTGCTATCCGAAATGAGGATAATGGTGATTCTGTTTATGATGGTCGAGGTTTATTGATGTTGTAATTGCGAAGAACTGAAAGGAGTTGATGCCATGAGTCTATTTAATAAATTGTTCCATACCAATAAAGCTTCACCCAAAAACACCCTATCCAGCACCATGTCATTTTTCTTCGGCAGTTCGATGGCTGGCCAAAATGTGACCGAACGCACCGCAATGCAGAATACTGCAGTTTATGCTTGTGTTCGAGTCTTGGCTGAAGGATTAGCTGAACTGCCACTCCATATTTATCAATATACCAGCGATGGTGGGAAAAAGCGGGCAATTAACCACCCGCTTTATTTTTTGCTTCATGATGCGCCAAATCCAGAAATGACCAGTTTTATCTTTCGCGAAACCATGATGAACCATTTATTACTGTGGGGTAATGCCTATGCACAAATCATTCGAAACGGTCAAGGCAAGATCACTGGGCTCTATCCTTTGATGCCAGATCGAATGGACGTTAACCGTGCTGCTAACGGTGAAATCTACTACACCTATACTCGCAACTATGATGATTACCAGGCAAAGAATAAATCGAAGCAAGTAATTCTCTTGTCCGATGAAGTCCTTCACATCGCAGGGTTAGGATTTGATGGTTTGATTGGTTACAGTCCTATTGCTATGGCTAAGAATGCTATTGGATTATCCATGGCTGCCGAACAATATGGGGCCACCTTTTTCAAAAATGATGCCACACCTGGTGGTGTTCTCGAGCATCCTAATGTAGTCAAAGATCCCGAACGGCTCCGGAAAAGTTGGCAATCACAATTTTCGGGATCTAATAATCACAGCATTGCTGTTTTGGAAGAAGGAATGACTTTTCATCAGCTTTCCATTCCACCCGACCAAGCGCAATTTCTTGATACTCGAAAATTCCAACTCGACGAAATCGCCAGAATTTTTCGTGTACCACCGCATATGGTTGGTGACCTAGATCGTTCGACATTCTCAAATATCGAGCAACAATCACTAGAATTTGTAAAGTACACCCTGAACCCTTGGTGCATTCGCTGGGAACAAGCTATGAATCAACAGCTTCTTTCCGCTGATGATCAACGAAAGTTTTTCGTTAAATTCAATGTTGATGGACTACTACGTGGTGATTACGAAAGCCGGATGAATGGGTATGCCATTGGTCGACAAAATGGCTGGTTATCTGCTAATGACATTCGTGAGTTAGAGGATCTCAACCGTATCCCTGCTGATGAAGGTGGTGATCAGTACTTGGTTAACGGTAACATGCTGCCACTTAACCAAGCCGGTAATTTCTATAACACGCAAACAACCAAAGAAAGTGAGGAACCAAAAGAATGAAACGTTTCTGGAACTGGAAACAAAATGGTGATCAGCGGCAACTAGCTATCTCTGGGGTAATTGCTCCTGATAGCTGGGTGCATGACGATGTTTCACCACAGGTATTCCAAGACGAACTTAATGAAAGTCAGGATCCAATCGATCTCTGGCTGAACTCCCCTGGTGGTGATTGTACCGCTGCCAGTCAAATTTATACCATGCTGATGAATTACCCGAATGAAGTCAATGTCAAAATCTCAGGTATTGCGGCATCTGCTGCTTCGGTAATTGCGATGGCTGGAACTACTGTTTCAATGGCTCCTGCGGCTATGCTAATGATCCACAATCCACTGACTATTGTCGGCGGTCAAGAAAGAGATCTCGACCACGCTGCGCAAATGCTAGCTGAAACCAAGGAGTCGATCATCAATGCCTATGAGCTGAAAACCAACCTGCCCCGTGAAAAGATTTCAACAATGATGGATAACGAAACTTGGATGAACGTCAATAAAGCTATCGAATTAGGCTTTGCTGATGCCATGCTGGGTGACCATAAGAATGTCACAGGTTGTTACTCGTATTCCGATAAGCAATCTGACCTGGTGTTATTGAATAAACTCAAGCCTAAAGCAAAATCTACTATTTCTGTAAAGTCGCTGCAAAAGCGGCTTTCTTTGTTATCACACTAATTTAGGAGGAACTTACCAATGAACAAGATTACTGAATTACAAGAAAAGCGTGCCCGTATTTGGAAGCAAGCAAAGTATTTCCTGGACACTAAACAAAAAGAAGCTGATGTACTTTCTGCTGAGGACAACGCTACCTACGAAAAGATGGAACAAGACGTCGTCAACTTGGGTAAGGAAATCGATCGGCTCCATAAGCAAGCCCAAATTGAAGCAGAACTCAATCAGCCCACAACTAAAGCCCTTACTAATACCCCGACTGCTGGAGAATTACCAAAGGGTCAGGATGCTTATGCGCAGAACTTTTGGCAAATGATGCGTGGTCATGCGGTCGTTGATGCACTAAAAGAAGGTACGGATCCAGATGGTGGCTTCCTAGTGCCAAATGAGTTTGAAAATCAACTGATTCAAAAGCTTCAAGAAGCCAACGTCCTGCGAACCATCAGCCATGTCATTCAAACCAATAGCGGTGAACATAAGATTCCGGTTGTCGCGAGCGAAGGAACAGCTGCTTGGCTCGAGGAAGAAGCAGCCTACACAGAATCTAATACTCAATTTAGTCAAGTATCCCTCAGTGCTCACAAATTGGGGACTCTGATCAAGGTATCGGAAGAACTACTGAATGACTCCGCCTTCGACTTGATGTCCTATTTATCTGATGAATTTGGTCGTCGACTTGGTAATGCTGAAGAACAAGCCTTCCTAACGGGTACCGGCACTGGCCAACCAACTGGTATCTTAACCGACACTAATGGTGCGTCTGCGGGATCCACAGCTGCTAAGGCCGATACATTGACTTTTGATGATTTGATCGAACTTTTCTATTCCTTAAGAGCACCATACCGTCAAAATGCTGTTTTCTTAATGAATGATGATACCGTGAAAACCATTCGCAAAATGAAGGATAACAATGGTCAATATATCTGGCAGCCTTCTGTTCAAGCTGGCCAACCAGATCGAATCCTCAATTGCCCAGTTTATACTAGTCCGTTCATGCCATCCATGGCCGCATCTAATAAACCAGTGCTCTTTGGTGATTTCAATTACTATTGGATTGCTGATCGTCAAGGTCGAACCTTTAAACGACTTAATGAACTTTATGCTGTAACTGGTCAAGTCGGTTTCTTGGGCTCGCAACGAGTAGATGGCAAAGTCATCCTTCCAGAAGCCATTAAGACTCTCACCATGGCTGCTAAGTAGAAAGGACTGATGAAATGTGGCTGCTATTACTTTGGACGAAGCAAAAGCCTACCTGAGGGTTGATAACACTGTTGAAGATGACCTCATCACAAAGTTGATTGGATCAGCTACCGCCACCGTTGAAAATGTTCTACGGCAACCCTTATCTGCTTTTGATTCTCTTCCCGATGATATTCATACCGCCATTCTTTACACAACTGCTTATCTCTATGAGTATCGTGAAACGGCTGACTTTGATGCCATGATCAAATTTCTCCGTGCAATCTTGTCTCCTTACAGGAAGGAGGATTTTTAATGCAACAACAAAATAAACGTGTCAGTAAGATTGCTGATATTGGTGAGCTAGATCGTCGCATTACGCTAATGAAAAAGAAATATGTCGGCGAAAATCCTAATACTGGAATGTCGATGTACAAGGATGTTCGCCTGGGCGATGTGTGGGCAAAAGTTTCTGCCCTACACGGTCAGGAATACTACACAGCGGTCACGGTGAAATTGGAAAAACAACTGTCATTCATCATCCGATACCGTGATGATGTTGACGAAGAAACCAACATTTGGTTTGAAGGTCGTGGCTACAATATTGGTTTTATTGATGACGTCAAGTATAACCATGAGTACCTGGAAATTAAGGCTGAATATTCGAGAGGAGTTGATAATCCGAATGAAGACAACTAGTTTAGCGGTAATTAATACATGCTTTGGTGCAATTGGGGCTTTCCTCGGCTGGTTCTTAGGCGGACTGGATGGTTTTCTATATGTTCTACTCATTTTCATGGTAGTGGACTATATCACCGGAGTGCTTTGTGCCATTAACGAACATAAACTCTCCAGTGAAATTGGCTTTCGTGGGCTTACGCGCAAAGTGTTAATTCTATTATTGGTCGGTATTGCACATTGCCTTGATATTTACCTATTAAAGAACGGTTCCGCTATCCGCACTGCTACGATTTTCTTCTATATCTCTAATGAGGGCATTTCATTACTAGAAAATACCAGTCGCTTAGGTCTACCTGTGCCCGATAAGTTAAAGAGTGTCCTCCAACAATTACATGATAAGGATGGTGATCATCAATGATTTCTGGAATTGATGTTTCTGAATGGCAAGGCCATGTGGATTTCAATGCGGTCAAAGCAAGTGGTGTTAAATTCGTTCTAATCCGAGCTGGTTATGGTCGGTCAGCAAGCCAAGAAGACCGTTACTTTGCAGAACATTATACCCAAGCCAAAGCAGCTGGTTTACAAGTGGGTGCCTACTGGTATTCCTATGCCGTTTCTCCCGCTGATGCAGCCAATGAAGCCCGGGCCTGTTTAACCGTCCTTGGTAATCGTCATTTTGATTTTCCAATCTACTTTGACTTAGAAGAAAAGTGGCAGTTTGCCAATGGTCGTAACTTCTGTGATAGCTTAGTGAAAAGCTTTTGTAGTGTTTTGGAACAAAATGGTTGCTATGCCGGACTGTATATTTCGCGATCACCACTGCAAAATTACATTTCACCTTCCGTCGCTCAACGCTATGCTGTCTGGGTGGCTGAATATGGTCCGTGTTGTAACTACAATGGTAATTACGGAATCTGGCAACATTCCTCTACTGGTTCTGTTCCAGGTGTCAATGGCAACTGTGATCTAGATTATGCCTACATTGACTACGCAGCTGTCATTAACAAAAAGCAGCCAGTTACCAGGAAGAACCCTGATGAGCTAGCTGTTGAAGTCTTAAATGGTCAATGGGGTAATGGTACCGATCGTCAACAGCTCTTAACCGCTGCTGGTTATGACTATGCGGTGGTCCAAGAAAAGGTTAACCGTCTCTTGAACCGTAAGTCAGTTGACCAAATTGCACGCGAAGTTATCCGAGGATCCTGGGGAAATGGTAATGAACGAATCAACCGCTTGAAGCAAGCCGGCTATGACCCCACCCAAATTCAAAAACGAGTTAATCAATTATTGTAACTTTTGCCTGTGGACTCCGGTCTGCAGGCTTTTTTCTTTTACCATAACAAAAAGCCAACCATATAAGATGGTTAGCTCTTCCTAAACTGTGGTTGGAGTCAAACAAGACTTCTTCTCAAATAAAACACGTATCTCAGATCACGCTTGAGGGTCAGAGTAGCGACCTCGCCCTCTTACTATATATTAAAGAATCTGTTTCAATTAGCAAGTTGATTTGAGGGTTTACTTTTCTACTTCCGCTGGCTTATTAGTGGAGGTAATTAAAAATGATAAAGAAAGTTCAAGCGGTAACTCATCAACCACTGCAATCAATAAAGAATAATATTAGTTCAGAACAATTATTGAATGATTTGCATTATCAACAATCAAAACAAATCATTCAAGTTCTACTCAACAAGGGTCTAATCTCAACCACTGAATTTAAGGAAATTGATGACTTAAATAAACAATCATTTCCGCCCTTATTAGGACCAGGAAGTGTTGATACATCAAGGTTCTAGAGCTAACATACCACACTGACGAAAGGAGGTTTGTCATGTCAACCATTACCAAAATTCAAGGTTACCAACATGATGTCAAGCAACTCCGTGTGGCAGCCTACTGTCGAGTTTCAACCGATAATTTTGAACAACTAGAAAGTCTTGAAAATCAACGTGCCCATTATCAAAAGTACATTAACAACCACCCTAATTGGGAGCTGGCTAAGATCTACTATGATGAAGGAATCTCAGGCACCAAGATGACCAAGCGGAACGCCTTAAAAGAATTACTAACTGATTGTCATAATCACCGGATTGACCTCGTGGTGACCAAATCAATTAGCCGTTTGTCACGAAATACAACTGATTGTTTGCAGATTGTCCGGGAATTACAGCAATTGAATATTCCAATTATCTTTGAGAAAGAGCATATCAATACTGGAGCAATGGCCAGTGAGTTATTTCTATCGATTCTTAGCAGTATTGCCCAGGATGAATCCCACTCAACTGCCGGAAATCTACGCTGGGCAATCAGGAAACGTTTTGCTAGTGGCAAATTCCATGTATCCTCAGCACCCTATGGATATTCAATTGAGGATGGCAACTTAGTTATCAACCATACTGAAGCAAAGACTGTACGACAAATCTTTCAACGATTTCTAAGTGGAACATCAGCCAGTCAAATTGCTAAAGAATTAAATCAAAAGCAGGTATCAACAAAACGTGGTGGCCAATGGCGTAGTAACACTGTAATTAATATCTTGCGAAACAGTAATTACACCGGTGATATGCTCTGCCAGAAAACCTACCGTGACGATCAATATCATCGTCATTTTAACCAAGGTGAACTCGCTCAATATCTAATTGAAGATCATCACCCTAGTTTGATTAACCATGAAAACTTTAACAGAGTGCAAGTTCTGCTTAAAGAAGCCGTCAAAAAACGCCATATCGAAACTGGCAGCCATAAGTATCAACAGCACTACCTATTTTCTGGCAAAATCATCTGTGGTCAATGTGGGACGATTTTCAAACGACAAACGCGGCCACATAAAATCTACTGGGCCTGCCAGCAACATTTAAGATCTGCTCAGCAATGTCCAACTAAGGCAGTGTCTGAAGCCAGTCTGAAAGCTGCCTTCTGCAATATGATAAATAAGCTAGTTTACAGTAAGAAGTTCTTACTTCAGCCATTGTTAGAAGGCCTGAAAGAAGAAGCTAATGTCAACAGCGATGGTCAACTGATTTCTTTAACTAAGCAAATCAAAGCAAATGACCACAAAGCTGAAACGCTCACCGAATTGATGCATGCCGGTTTATTAGATAAAGCGATCTACGTCAACCAAACCGCTAGACTCGAGCAAGACACTTACCAATGTCAGGAAAAGATTAAACAGCTTAATGGCCAAAATACTGATTCAGCAAATGACTTTGAGGATGTTCGTACCTTATTACGTTGGTGCCATCAAGGGAAACAGCTTACTGAGTTTGATGAAGGTGTATTTCAAGAATTTGTTCAACAGATTGTGGTTAACAGTTCAAACAAAGCAACGTTCATCTTGAAATGTGGATTAAAGCTACCTGAAAAGCTAAACAAAAATGCCACTATCGATGGACACTTTTACCGTGACATCATCAAACAACGTTACAACGATCCAATCAAACAAGCAGAATATTTGTACAGTATTATCGAGAGTGAAGGTGATTTAATTGGGTAAAGTGAGGATTATCCCCGCTCATCAGCAAAAAGGCAATAGCGTTCAACCGCAAAAAAATAGACTACCATTTGAACAGCTCCGAGTGGCGGCCTACTGCCGGGTTTCGACTGATTATGATGAACAAGCCAGTTCATATGAAACTCAGGTGGCTCACTATAAAGAACTAATTCAAAAAGAACCAACCTGGGAGTTTGCAGGTATCTACGCCGATGATGGAATCTCAGGGACTAACACTAAGAAGCGGGAACAATTTAATCAGATGATTGCAGCCTGCAAAGCCGGTAAAATTGACCTGATCGTCACTAAATCAATTAGCCGGTTTGCTCGAAATACCATTGATTGTTTGAAGTATATCCGAGACTTAAAAGCCATCAATGTGGCCATCTTCTTTGAAAAAGAGAACATCAACACCATGGATGCCAAAGGTGAGGTGCTGATTACCATCATGGCTTCTCTTGCCCAACAAGAAAGTGAATCCCTATCGCAAAACGTTAAAATGGGAATCCAGTACCGCTACCAACAAGGTAAGGTCTTCGTCAACCATAATCATTTTCTCGGCTATACCAAGGACGCTCAGGGTAATCTGGTAATTGAACCGGAAGAAGCTAAAGTCATCAAACGGATCTTCTATAGTTATCTAAACGGGATGAGTATGAAGCAAATCGCGGACTCACTCAAAGCTGATGGTATTTTAACTGGTGGTAAAACAAAGAACTGGCAATCCAGCGGTGTTTCAAAAATTCTAAAGAATGAGAAATACATGGGTGATGCTCTATTGCAAAAGACTTACACTGTTGATTTTCTGAGCAAGAAACGCGTCAAGAATAACGGTATCATGCCTCAATACTATGTAGAAAACGACCATCCCGCGATTATTCCCAAGCCGGTATTCATGCAAGTCCAGCAGCTCATCAAACAACGACAAAATGGGATCACTACTAAGAATGGTAAGCACCGGCGACTTAACGGCAAATATTGTTTCTCCCAAATAGTCTTTTGTGGAAAATGCGGCGACATTTTTCAACGGAATATGTGGTACCGACCAGAAAAGGTAGCAGTCTGGCGTTGTGCTAGTCGAATAAAGCGAAGCAAAACCGGAAGGCGATGCATGATTAGAAATGTCAAAGAACCACTGCTAAAGGAAGCCACCGTAGAAGCCTTTAACCAGCTCATTGAAGGACACGAGTTAGCTGGCAAACAGATCAAGGCTAACATTATGAAGGTCATCAAAAATTCTAAAGGACCTACCCTTGATCAACTCGATAAGCAACTGGAAGAGGTCCAAATGCAGCTAATCCAGGCCGCCAACCAGCATCAAAATTGCGATGCCCTCACCCAGCAAATCATGGATTTACGAAAGCAAAGAGCAAAGGTGCAAAGCCGTGAAGCTAAACAGCGAGCAAAACTACACAGCATTGATGAAATCAACAAACTGATCGAATTCCACAAATATGGCTTAGTGGACTTTGATGAGGATTTGGTTCGTCGCCTAGTAGAAAAAATCACCATCTTCAAACGCTACATGGAGTTCAAGTTCAAAGATGGTGAAGTTATCAGAATTAACAAATGAAATTTAGCTTATTCGGCACTTAGCTATTTTGGCTGGGTGCTGTTTTTGATTAGCTGAACTTTTTTCCCTTTTTGCAGTCGCCACACCTTACGGATCTGATCCTTTTTTATTGCCCAAAAGCACGCCTGAACAACATCACCATTTACTTCCCACTCACCGTGTCGAGGAGTGATATCAAAAATGCGTTGCCAGGATTCTTCTTTCACTCGCTGTTGCTGGTTTACAGTTAGATTATCGAACCATTTTTCTTTACAATCCCATTCTTCATCACTCTTGGCGTCAGAATAATACAAGTCATTCAAGACAAAGTGCCATCCTTGAAAGTCACTTAGTAATACCTTTTTCTCGGGAATCTCAAGTTCAATACATACTTCATCTGGATAATCTTTGACCCATCTGAAGTCGGGACGCCGATGTTGATAATCACGACTCCGATACCAGGCCCAAATTGGGTATGTATCTTTTTTATTGGACGGTCCAATCTGCTTAATCATTTGTTGAATCATCCAGTGATAAGCTCTAGAAAAGTCATGATCATCTTTTAGGTTAATGGAAAGCTCCGGATTACAAAAAAAGATCCCTTCATCCATAATCTTTTGATAAACCTTATAAGGTTGTATCGTCCAAACAATCATGCCTAGTCCTTATCTAAATAGAAACTCTTTAGACGATAAGTGGTTACTGGTTCAACGTAATAATTGTACTTTGCAACCAAGTCACAAATCTGGTCTCCATTGATCAGGGTAATAATCCGTGTTCCTTCCCGTGCAGTCTTAACCGCTTCTCTCGTGAAGTCAGAGTTAGTGATGAAGATACCAAACTCAGCGTTAAATTTGTCCATTGCACCACGAAACTTATCAATTTCTGGGGCTGACACTTTGCCTTGCCAACGTTTAGCCTGAAGTGCTACCCGAGTAGTACGGTAATCATCCGAACGAACGTAGCCGAAGCCATCTAAGCCACCATCAGCAACATACTGAACGCCAATTTCATCTTCAACATCAATGCCCATTTTAGTAAGCAGGCCTCGACAAAAGAGTTCAAACTTCTTTGGATTCATCTTCATCAATGCATCAAGGAGCTGCTGACGCCATGGTTCATCAACTTCATCTGTATCCTCCTGATCGTCAGTATCATCAATATCGGAATCGGTAATCCTATTCTGTCTTTGTTCACTAATCATCTTTTCAACAACTGGCCGTACATCATGAGCACCATCAAAAGTTGACAGATTTACATTCCGTCCCTTTTCTGATAATTGCAGCAAACGCCCATCTTGGCTAAGATATCCAGTCATGATGAGATATTTAATTGCATAATTTAGTGTCCACGCAAAAGGACTATATTTTCTTCCCGTCTTTTTAGATACCCTAATTCGATCAACTTCATCTTCTGAAATCATATCAGAATTGTCATGGATGTCTTGACGAATTTCTTTTCTTGAAACCTGTCCACCTAAACGATGCATTGATTTTAGTACTTCATTCATCGTTAGATTTTCAATGTTTATTTGTCGATTTGCCATCTTATTACCCGCCTTAAAATTCTTCTTATATTAATTTTATACGTCGAGTACACAATTGTCCTGCGAATTTTCCATTTTTCAGGCAATTCTGATAAAACCCAATATCACAATCGTTAACTCAACCCTCAGCACTATATCTGCATGTTTTCGCATCAGCCACAAACATCGTTATCTCAACCTTTAGCCTAGCTTTCATTACCATCATACCCACGACTTGCCAAACTGGACATCCGTACACACGACTATCGAAATAGGACATAGAGAACTCGACCCTCCAGTCCAAAATCAAAAAAGTGTGCAGATTCCAATCGTTTGGGAAGGAAAATGCACACTTTCAATCAGCTATAAATACCGTCATACCGGCGTTTATCGGCTATTTTTCTGTACGTTCAAGGACAGTAACGCTCTCAACATGCGTCGTCTGTGGGAACTGATCCACCGGCTGAATCGGCTTAACCACGTGGTAGCCCTGCTCACCGAAGCGCTTGATGTCCCGCACCAGGGTCGCCGGGTTGCAAGATACGTAGATCACCTTCTGCGGTCCCATCTTACCAGTGGCTTCGATCAGGGGTTCCGCCAAGCCCTTGCGTGGTGGATCGACGATGACCACGTCCGGTTTCAGACCCGCTGCCTGCCACTTGGCAAACTGCTCTTCCGCCTTGCCGACTACAAACTTGGCATTCTTAATTCCGTTCCGCTTGGCATTGTGCTTGGCATCCTCGATTGCGGCGGGCACGATTTCGACCCCGTAGACCTGCTTGGCATGCTTGGCCACCGCCAGGGAAATCGTCCCAATCCCACAGTAAGCATCGATCACGGTCTGACTGCCGTCCAGCCCGGCGTTGTCGATGGCCGTCTGGTAGAGGCGCTCAGTCTGTTGCGGGTTGACCTGGTAGAAGGACAATGGCGAGATCGCAAAGTCGATTCCCAGCAACTGGTCGTGGATTTCGTCCTTGCCCCACAGTGTCTTGTCCTGGTCACCCAGCAGGCGGTTGGTCCGCTTATCGTTGATGTTCTGGACAATACTCTTGACCTCTGGCACGCCAGCCACGATGCCTTTAACGATCTGATCCGCCATCGGCAGGCGCTTGGTATTCGTGACCAGCACGACCATCACCTCATGGCTGTAGTAACCCCGGCGCACCATCACCGTCCGGATTACCCCCTTGCCAGTCCGTTCATCATACGGCGTCACATGGTACTGGCGCAGGAGATCGCGGACCACCACGATGGCCTTATCAATCTGCGGATCCTGAATGTAAAAGTCCTCGATCGGTACCAGGGTGTGGCTGCCCCGCTTGTAGAAACCAGTCTGGAGCTGGCCATGCACCATCTTCACCGGTACCTGGGCCTTGTTCCGGTAGTGGTATGGTGTTGTCATCCCCATCGTCGGCAGGACGTCGATATCGTCCAGGTGGGCCTTCTCCAGGAGCTCCTTGATCTGGTGCTGCTTGAACTTCAGTTGAGCCGCGTACTTCAGGTGCCCCAGCGGCGCAATCCCAGTCTGGATGTACTTCTTATCCTTCACGTCCACCCGGTCAGGACTCTTGGTCTGCCATTCCATCACCCGGCCCCAGGCGAAGTGACTGGCCACCTTGGTGATCTTAACCGTGATCTCCTCACCTGGCAGGGCATTCGGCACGAAGACCGGGAAGTCATCGATCTTGACGACCCCGTTGCCCTCGTAGGTCAGGTCGACCACCTTAGCCGGGTACTCTTCATTCTTATGAACTGGAATATTTAGTTTCAAGGTTATTCCTCCGTTTTCTCGTAATTGACTTCTCCTATTATAGCAAATAAACGGCCAACTTCTTAATCGGAAGCCAGTCGTTTATTCTTTTTCGCAGCGGTCTTCACATCATCAGCTGACATTACTTATCCCTTAGCCGTTCCATTAGCTCCTTATTGTCATCAAACAATCGATCAATCGTTGCAATCGTTTGGTCATCCTGCCCCTTCTTAGGAGTTACCGCCTGATCATCATTTAGCTCTTGCACACTACCACCCCACAATTACATTATGTTCAATCATACCAAAACAAGCAGCCCATGCCAAAGCTCAGACATGGACTGCTTGTTTACTAGATGCGTGTGCTGGGTGCACTGCGCACTTTTAGTTACTTTTTCTTATCTTCGCTATTAATCTTGTCGATCCCCTCGACAAAGTCCTTCTCAACCCGCTTGAAGTCAGCTGACTCTGTGATCGCGTCATCCGGAATCTCGTCCAGGTTGGCAATCACTTCAAGGTGCTGCTTCAGGTCGTGGAACTTCATTGGGGCATCCCCACCGTATTCACCATCCAGGTTGATCATGATCCGGTCATCCTTGTTCAGCGGCGTCACTTCCACGTCCGTCGCCTTGGCATAGATGATTCCGGGGTCACCGATGTGCTTCCCCTGGAGAGCCTTGGCCATCAGACTCATCATGTCGATCAGGCTGCTCTTCTTCACGATGATCATCGTGAACTTCCCGTCATCCAGGGAAGCGTCCGGCACGATCTGCTCGAAACCGCCGACTGAGTTCGTCAGGGCCAGGAAGATCGTCGAGGCCTTTCCACGGTACTCCTGGTCATCGTACTTGATGTCAACGTCAACCGGCTTGACCCGTGGCAGGAGTTCGGCCCCCTTAGCCAGGTAAGCCGCGTAGCCAAACAGCGACTTCATCTGGGATGGGACGTCATAGGTCAGCTCGGTCAGGGTTCCCCCAGCCGCAATGTTCATGAAGTAGTTGTCACCGGCCTGGCCGATGTCAATCTTGAACTTCTTGTTCTTGCGGAGGATCAGCTTGGCCGCTGCGATCGGATCATCACGCGGAATCCGCAGGGCCCGCGCATAATCGTTCGTCGTCCCGGCCGGAATAATGGCCATCGTTGGCCGGTGTTCCAGCCCGGCGATCCCGTTAACGACCTCATTGAGCGTCCCGTCACCACCGGCCGCCACGATCAGGTCAAAGCCTTCCTCGGCTGCTCGACGCGCCTCGTTCTTCGCCGAATTTGGGGCGGGGGTTGTTGCGAAGGCGCTGGTCTCGTAACCGGCCTGCTCGTAAATCGACAGGATGTCCACCAGATCATTGCGCAGGGCCTCCCGACCAGAAGTGGGGTTATAAATCACTCGCGCACGTTTTCGCATGACAATCCTCCTTCGATTACAGGGCAGCTAATGACTTCTTCAGCAGCTGGGTAACCATCTGTGGGTTGGCCTTTCCGCGGGTCTGCTTCATGATCTGACCCATCAGGAAGCCGAATGCCCGGTCCTTACCACTCTTGTAGTCGTCGATGGACTGCTGGTTGTTAGCCAGCACGTCGTCAACGATTGGCTGCAATTGAGCTGGATCAGACAGTTGAACCAGACCATGTTCTTTGGCGTAGGCGCTTGGTTCTTCACCGTTCAGGATTCCCTTGAAGACCTTCTTGGCCATCTTGGACGAGATGGTACCGTCTTCGATCAGCTTGACCATCCCGGCCAGGTTGGCAGGCGTCAGCTTGGTCTCTGGCAGGTCGAGGTGCTGGTCATTCAGGTAGGAGTTCACATCGTTCATCAGGTAGTTGGCAACCCGCTTTGGATCGCCGCCATCCTTGACGGCTTCCTCGAAGAAGTCAGACATTTCCTTCGTCTGGGTCAGCACCATGGCGTCGTAGTCAGTCAGACCGAGGTCGTCAACATAGTGCTTCCGCCGTTCACCCGGCATCTCAGGCATCTCGGATTCTATCTCCTTGATCCATTCGTCACTGACGTTAAGGTCAGGGATATCTGGTTCCGGGAAGTAACGGTAATCGTCCGCCCCTTCCTTGGTCCGCATGGAAACCGTGGTCCCGGTTGGTTCGTCGTAACGACGGGTCTCCTGGGCAATGTGGCCACCAGACATCAGGACGTTTTGGTGCCGCTTCTCTTCGAAGGCCAGGGCCTTGCGGACGTAGTTGAAGGAGTTGATGTTCTTCATTTCCGTCTTAGTCCCGAACTTCTCGGAGCCGACTGGCCGGATGGAGATATTGGTGTCGACACGCATCGACCCTTCTTCCATCTTCACGTCAGAGATCCCGGTGAACTGGATCCGCTGCCGCAGGGCTTCCAGGTAGGCCACCGCTTCTTCTGGGGAAGCAATATCCGGCTTGGAGACGATTTCGATCAGCGGCGTCCCCTGACGGTTAAGGTCAACATAGGAGTACTTGCTGGTGTGGGTGTTCTTACCGGCATCTTCTTCGATGTGCATCTCTTCGATCCCGATCTTCTTCTTCTTGCCGTCGACCTCGATTTCGATCCAGCCATCGTGTGCGATTGGCGTGTCAGACTGGGTGATCTGGTAGGCCTTCGGGTTATCTGGGTAGAAGTAGTTCTTCCGGTCGAAGTGCATGTGGTGCGCGATCTGGGCGTGCAGGGCCAGGCCGGCCATGATCCCATCACGGACAACGCCCTTGTTCAGGGTTGGCAAAACACCAGGGTAACCCCAGTCGATCACGTTGGTGTTGGCGTTTGGCTGGTCACCATATTCTACCGGTGATGGACTGTAAATCTTTGAATTCGTCTTTAATTCAACGTGGACTTCGAGCCCAATGGTTGTTTGAAAGTTCATCTTAGTTTTGGCCCCCTAACTTTGGTGCTTCCTTGTGGAAGTCAGTCGTCTGTTCGAAGACGTAACCAGCGTTGTAGATGGTCTGTTCATCGAATGGCTTCCCGATGATCTGCAGGCCAACTGGCATCCCGTTCTCAGCAGAGAAACCGGCAGGAACGGACATGGATGGCAGGCCGGCCATGTTAACTGGCACGGTCAGGACATCGTTCATGTACATCTTCTTTGGATCGTCAATTTCCGCCCCAATCTTGAAGGCCGTTGATGCACCAGTAGCCCCGAGGATCAGGTCGTGGTCCTTGAAGACGTCATCAAAGTCTTGGGCGATCAGGCGACGAACCTTAGCGGCCTTGTTGAAGTAGGCGTCGTAGAAACCAGCAGACAGGGAGAAAGTCCCCAGCATGATCCGGCGCTTAACTTCCTCACCGAAGCCTTCAGAACGAGAACGAACGTAGACGTCTTCCAGGTTCTTGACATCCTTAGCCCGGAAGCCGTAGCGAATCCCATCGTAACGCTGCAGGTTAGATGATGCTTCGGATGATGCCAGGATGTAGTATGCCGGTACCCCGTACTTGGTGTGTGGCAGACTGACTTCATCAATGATAGCGCCCAGTGATTCCAGGTGATCCAGGGCGGCCTTGATAACATCGTGAACGTCTTCGTCCAAGTCATCGAAGTATTCCTTTGGCACGGCAATCCGCAGACCCTTAACGCTGGTGCTGTCGTTCAGGTTAGCAGCCCAGTCTGGAACTTCCTTGAGGGAGGAGGTCATGTCGTGTTCATCGTTCCCGGCAATCAGGGAAGTCAGGTAGGCATTGTCCTTAACGGTCCGGGTCAACCAGCCGATCTGGTCGAAACTGGAACCGAAGGCAATGATTCCCCAACGCGAAACCCGGCCATAGGTTGGCTTCATGCCGACCACACCGTTGAAGGAGGCTGGCATCCGGATGGAACCACCAGTATCAGTACCGAGAGCCCCGAGGACATCCCCCGCGGCAACAGCAGCCGCCGAACCACCTGAAGAACCGCCGGGTACCCGGGTCAGGTCCCATGGGTTATGGGAAGTGAAGAAGGCGGAGTTTTCCGTCGAACTCCCCATGGCGAATTCATCCAGGTTGGTCTTCCCAACGTTGATGTAGCCGGCCTTGTTCAGCTTGTCCACAACGGTAGCGTCGTAAACAGGGTTAAAGTGCTCCAGCATCTTGGAAGCGGCCGTCGTCGTCAGGCCCTTCGTCAAGATGTTATCCTTAACTGCCAATGGAACACCAGAAACCAGTTGGTCACCGGCAATCCCGGCCTCGTCAATCTCCTGGGCCCGCTTCATGGCCGCATCCTCGTTCAGATTGATGAAGGCCTTGACCTGGTCTTCGTTGCCCTTGATGTGGTCGAAGGTTTCCTTGGTCAGTTCCGTGGCGCTGATCTTCTTGTTGACCAGGTCATCGTGCAACTGGGTCAGATCGGTTTGATAGAAATCCATTATTCGCCGTCCTCACTTTCATCAATGATTGCTGGAACCTTAATGTAGCCGCCATCAGTGTCAGGGGCGTTCTTCAAGAGCGCCTCGACTTCTTCTTTTGATGATTTAACGGCCTTGTCTTCACGCATCACGTTGACCCGGTCGGTAGCTGAAGTCATTGGTTCAACTCCATCGGTATCAACGGCAGTGAGGTCTTCAAACATGTCAATAATGCTTCCTAATTGAGTGGTAAACTTGCCCAGCTCATCCTTGGGGAATTCAAGCTTAGCAAGTTCAGCAACGTGTTCTACTTGTTGCTCAGTGATTTTACTGGCCATTCTCTCTACCTCTTTTCCAGTAATTTTGTATACATACAATTTATAATTTTAGCACAGAATACCGTTAATTTTTATCAAAGCATCCCGATAAATCAAAATCAGCCGGACCGGACAAACCGATCGGGCTGATTGATTAAGCTTAGTATGACGTCAGAATGTGGGTCCGGAAAGTATCGGAACCGGAATCCCGGTAAACGATTGCTTGCATCTCGGAGTCGGACTGGATCCGGATGTCAATTGGAATCCCGTTTGGCAGGTACTTATTAGCGGCCCGCGCAATGTACTGGGTGAAGCTGGTGATCTCAGACTGGCTGTAGAACTGGGTCGTCACAGTGATGTGCATCCCGTCCAGCTGCCCGTTGTTGTACTGGGCCTGGGCCGTAACCCCGCTCAGGTTCGGGAAGAAACTCTGGATCTGACTCTTGAAGTTAGAGAAGCTGTCGCTATCAGTCTGACTGGCACTGCCTGTGGAGCTGGTCGTGCCGCTGGCCTTTGGCAGAACCACGGTCTTGTAGTTCAGCTTGTGCCAGCTGCTGATCGTGCTGCCGCTGTTCTTGCTGTAAGCATAGAAGCTGCCGCCGACCAGGCTGTCATCTGGGGCCTGCTTGTAGAGGGCAATCACGATTGGCACATTGCCGACACCGGCCTTCTTACGAACCCGCTTCAAAACCTTGGCCGCGGCAATTTCACCCTGACGCTTGACCTCGGCGTCACTGATCTTCTTGGTATAGCTTGGGCCGTCAGTCTTCTTCTTGTAGTTGTATTCGGAGTTGATCCCGATCCCGATGGTCATCCCCCGCAGCTTCATTGAGTTACCGCTATTCTCCATGTAGTCCTGTTCCTCAATCTGCTGAACGTAGATTGGATTAGGATCGCTCTTCTTCCCCTCGGCCGGGTTCAGGCCTGCCGGGTTATCCTTCGTCTTCCGGCCGAGCCAATTTTCAATCGTGTCCGAATTTAGGTACTGGCCTTCCTGGAAGATGTAATTCTTTGGCGAGAAGACCCGCTTGGAAACCTGAGTCAAACCGTTTTCAAAACTCTTCAGGTTGTACTGGTTATCATTTTGGCTAACATTGATTCCCCGTGCCTTGCTGGTCTTGTAACGACCGCCTTGAATTACCCCTTGGTAGTTGCCGCTACCCGAACCGGTCGTGGTGTAATTCTTGGACGAGGATGAGTGACCGCCGCATGATGCCAGAACCAGGCTGGTCATCAGGATCATCGTGGCAGCGGTAATTTTCTTTAGTTTCGCATTCACGTTTATTCTTCCTCCTGCATTGCTTGGTGGAACCGGGCCTCGTCCCAAACGGTGATCCCGAGGTCCTGGGCCTTCGTCAGCTTGCTGCCGGCAGCCGTTCCTGCAATGACAATGTCTGTTTTCTTTGATACGCTTCCGGTTACCTTGGCCCCGTGAGCCTCCAGCCACTGCTTGGCCGCCCCCCGGGTCATCTCTTCCAGCTTCCCGGTCAGAACGACGCGGCGGCCGCTCCATTTACTCTCCGTGTTGGCGGTAACGGCGGGACCCTGGTAGTTGAAGTTGAGACCCGCATCCCGGAGCTCATCGATCAGTGCTACCACCTGCGGATTGGCAAAGTAGGTGTGAACACTCTCACCGATGATCGGGCCGATGCCATCGACCGCCGCAACCTCGTCGGCCGTGGCCGCCATCAGCCGGTCAAGGTTGCCAAAATGGGTCATGATCTGCCGGGCCGCCTTGGCGCCGACGTGCCGGATACCGAGGCCGAATAATAAGCGCTCGACAGAATTATTACGACTATTGTCGATTGATGTCAATAGGTTGTTGGCGGATTTGTCCCCAAATTTATCTAATGTTAACAATTGGTCGTAATTTAGCCGGTACAGGTCGGCCACATCCCGGATCAGCTTTTTGTCCCAGAGCTGCTGAATGATCTTCGGCCCCAAGCCATCGATGTTCATCGCGTTTCGGGAGGCAAAGTGGGCCAGGCCCTCCTTGATTTGGGCCGGGCACATCGGGTTGATGCAGCGCAGGGCGACCTCATCGTCTAAGTGAACCAGCTCGGCACCGCAGACGGGACACTTAGTCGGGATCTCGTATTCCTGGCTGTCAGTGGGCCGCTTCTTGAGGTCGACCCGGGAGATCTCGGGAATAATGTCGCCGGCCTTGTGCAGGTAGACGGTGTCACCAAGGCGGATGTCCTTCTCCCGCAGGTAATCTGGGTTGTGCAGGGAGGCCCGGCTGACCGTAGTCCCGGCCAGCGGCACGGGATCCATCACCGCAGTCGGCGTCACGTTCCCGGTCCGGCCGACTGTCCAGACAATATCCCGGACAACTGTCGCCTGTTCCTCCGGCGGGAACTTGTAGGCAATCTCCCAGCGGGGGACCTTTACCGTGTTCCCCAGGGCGTTTTCGGTAGCCAGGTCATTGACCTTCTCGACGATCCCGTCAATCCCGTAGGACAATTGGTCCCGCTGGGCGGTGTACTCGTCGATGTAGGCCGCAATCTCAGCCTCGTTGTGGACCACCCGGTTGTTCGGGTTGACGCTGAAGCCGAGTTCGCGCATCCGGTCGAGGGCACCCGCCTGGGTCGTCACGCCGATTTTCTGGTATTCCGGCACGTAGTACATGAAGGTCGCCAGGTCCCGCTTGGCCGTCACCTTAGGATCGAGCTGACGCAGGCTCCCAGCCGCAGCGTTCCGCGGGTTGGCAAAGACGGGCAGGCCCGCCGCCTCCCTTTCTTCATTCAATTTTACAAAGGACGCCTTGGGCATGTAACACTCGCCCCGAAACTCCAGGGTCAGCGGTTCCGGCAACTCGTGGGGGATTGACTTGATCGTCATCACGTTGGCAGTCACGTCCTCGCCGATCGTCCCGTTGCCCCGGGTTGACCCCTGAACGAGCTTGCCGTTCTCGTAGACCAGGGAGAGCGACAACCCGTCGATCTTGAGCTCCAGGTTGTACTCCGGCTCCACGGTCACGTCGCCGTTATCCTGCTGGCGCCGGTTGAAGTCCATCAGCTCATCGACCGAGAAGACATCCCCCATTGACAGCATCGGGATGTCGTGGCGAACCTTGGTCAGCTGGGTGGTCACCGCCCCGCCGACCCGTTGTGTTGGCGAGTCTGCCGACTTTAACTCGGGAAACTGGGTTTCGAGCTCCACCAGGCGCTGATAGGCCCGGTCGTAGACGTAATCCTCAACACTGGGGTTGTCCTGCTCGTAGTATTCCTTGCCCCACTGGGTGAGCTGCTTTCTCAAGGGGACAATTTCCTTCTTGGCCGCTGCCAGACTGAGCTGGCTTACTGGTACTTGCTTATCCATTATCTGGCCTCACTTCTATTAATCAACTTTCGTAATCGGGGCGAAACTGGCCAGGAGCCGCTTGACGCCCTGCTGTGGAAAGGCAATGTCGAGCTCCATGTCATTGCCGGTCCCGCTGACCTTAACCACGGTTCCCTGGCCCCACTTCTTGTGCTGGACCTTGTCGCCGGTCTTCCAGCTGAGCTTGTCGGCGCCGGTACCCGTATTGGTCTGCGGCTTCGGTTTAACCGTCCGCCCGGCATCCCGGTAACTGTGCGTAGTCCGAGCAGCGCGCTGGTTCCACTGTGCCCGCTGCTGGGATCGGTAAGTGCCGGCCGTAGCGGCGTTCTTCTTTTCAAATGGCACCTTCCGCTCGTCCAAGCCGTCACCCTCGTCGCTGTTCTCAAACTTCAACAGGTCCGGGTTGATCTCCTCGACAAAGCGGGACGGCTGGTTGCGCTGGATCCGCCCATATAACATCCGCGAGAAGGCGTTCGTCAGGTAGAGCTTCTTCTTGGCCCGGGTAATCCCCACGTAGGCCAGACGACGTTCTTCTTCCAGCTCGTCCTCTTCCATGACGGCCCGGGAGAGTGGGAAGATCCCCTCTTCCATGCCGACTAGGAAAACGACGGGGAATTCCAACCCCTTGGCCGCGTGCAGGGTCATCAGGGTTACGGCTGGCGCCTGCTCGTCAACGTCGTCCTGGTCGGAAACCAGGGCCAAGTCGGCCAGGAAGTTGATGATCTTCTGCTTGTTGTCATCAGTGTCGTCCTTGTGCTTCTCGTCGTACTCCTGGGTCACGGACTTGAATTCGTCCAGGTTCTCCCGGCGGGCCTGGGCCTCTAGGTTCTTATCCTGGTCCAGCATCTTGTTGTAGCCGCTCAGCTCCAGGATCTGGTTGGTCAGGTCGGTCAAGCTCAGGTACTCAGCCTGCTTGGTCAGGCTTTCCATCAGCTCACCGAACTCGGCGATCTTATTCCGCGTCCGCGTGGTGATCTGGTTGGCAATGTCGACGTTCTCAGCTGCCTGGAGGAGGGACCAGCCATGGTCGTTGGCAAAGTCCCGCAGGTGCTCAACGCTGGTCAGGCCGATCCCCCGCTTAGGCGTATTGACCACCCGGGTGAAGCTCATCGAGTCCTGGGGGTTGACGATCAGGGTCAGGTAGGCCAGAACATCGCGGATTTCCTTGCGGTCGTAGAACTTGTGCCCGCCGACCATGGTGTAGGGGATGCTGCTCTTCATGAAGGTTTCTTCGATCACCCGGGACTGAGCGTTGGTCCGGTAGAGGATCGCAAAGTCATTGTAGTGGTAACCGTGCTTCTCCCGTTCCTCCTTGATCTTGTCAACGATGAAGTAGGCTTCGTCGTGCTCACTCTGGGCCCGGTAGTAGGAAATCTTCTCCCCCTGGCCGTTTTCCGTCCAGAGCCTCTTCTTCCGCCGATTGACGTTGTTGACGATCACCTCGTTGGCCGCATCCAGGATGTTCTGGGTGGACCGGTAGTTTTGCTCCAGCATGACCGTCTTGGCCTGTGGATAATCATGTTCGAAGTTCAGGATGTTGTTCATGTTGGCACCCCGCCAGCCGTAGATACTCTGATCGGCATCCCCGACGACGCAGAGGTTCTGGTAGCCCTTGGCCAGCAGGTTGACCAGCCGGTACTGGGCATCATTGGTATCCTGATATTCATCGACATGGATGTAGTGGAACTTGTTCTGGTAGAATTCCAGCGTCTCCTGGTCCTTTTCAAACAGTTCGATCGTCTTCATGATCAGGTCATCGAAGTCGAGGGCCTGGTTGGTCTCCAGTTCCTGCTGATAGAGCTTGTAGGCCCGGGCCACCAGGTTCTCGAACATGCTGTCAGCCTTGTCGCTGTATTCCGCTGGCGTCAACAGAGCGTTCTTGGCATTGGAAATTTCACTGAGGATGCTGCGGGGGTCGAACTTCTTCGTGTCGATGTTCAGCTCAGCGCAGATCCGCTTCATCAACGTCCGCTGCTCACTGGTATCGGCAATCGTGAAGGCCCGGTTGTAACCGATCTTCTCGATGTCACGCCGCAGGATTCGCACACACAGGGCGTGGAAGGTCGAAACCCAGACGTCCTGGGCACTGTCGCCGAGCAGCTTGCCGACCCGCTCCTGCATTTCCTTGGCGGCCTTGTTGGTGAAGGTGATCGCCAAAATGTTCCAGGGAAGGACTCCCTTCTCTTCAATCAGGTAGGCGACCCGGTGCGTCAAAACCCGGGTCTTTCCGGAACCCGCCCCGGCCATTACCAGCAGCGGCCCCTCAGTGGTGACCACCGCCTCGGCCTGTTTGTCGTTCATTCCTTCTAAAAGCTCTTGACTGTTATTCACGCCGTTACCGTCCTCTCTTAAAAAATCATCGGCTAACATTATACCAAATTATCGCCCGCCTTGGGCCGAAACGCGCTCTCAAATAAAGGCGATTTCTTGTCCCCGCGGGGCCGACCATGCTAAAATAATCTGTTTTGTAAATTTCTGACACCTAAGGAGGAATTGTGTGGATAAGCTATTTGAAAACACTTCAATCAAACGCGCCTACTTCATCCTCGCCCTGCCGGTGGTCATGAGTATGGCCGTCACGATCATCTACAACATGGTCGACACGTTCTTCGTCGCCAAGACCGGGAACCCTAACCTGGTCGCCGGGGTCTCCCAGGGGGCACCGATCTTCACCCTGATGATTGCCATCGGGGATATCTTCGGTCTCGGGGGCAGCTCAGTGATCTCCCGGCTTTTCGGGGAGCGGCGTGACAAGACCGCCCGCTACATCAGCGGCTACTGCTTCTATGCTTCCATCACCTGTGGACTGGTCGTCACCGCCCTGATGTTCATCTTCCAGACCCCCGTCCTCCACATGCTTGGGGCATCCCCGGCCACCTGGAAGTATGCCCGGGAGTACTACCTGGTAATTGCCGGCGGGGCCACCTTCATCATCTTCGGCCTGTCGCCCAATAACATCCTGCGGACCGAGGGCCTGGCCCCCCAGGCGATGATTGCCAGCATCACCGTGACCGGGATCAACGTCGTCTTGAACCCCATCTTCATCTTCACCTGCGGACTCGGGGCCGCCGGGTCGGCGCTGGCAACGGTGGTCAGCAATGTTATCGCCGACGTCCTAATGGTCTACTACCTGCGGACAAAGAGCAAGAAGCTGACCACTTCGATCCGCGAGACCAAGATCAGCGGCAAGCTCCAGCGGGAGATCTACGCGATCGGGATTCCGGCCTCAGTGACTAACATCATGGTGACCTTCGCTACCGCCCTCACCAATCGCTACCTGATTGCGTACGGGGCCAACATGGGAATCGCCATGAAGGTCAACACGGTGATCGTCATGGTGATGGTCGGCTTTGCCTTCGGTGCCCAGCCGCTGATCGGTTATACCTATGGGGCCCGTGATGAGCGGCGCTTCAGGGAAACGTTGCGGTTCGACCTGAGCGTGGTGGCCGGATTGGCCCTCGTGCTGACCGTCCTGATGATGGTCTTCGCGCCCCAGATCATCCGGCTGTTCATGCGTGATCCGGAAATTGTCCGCGAGGGAACCGGCATGCTGCGGTGGCTCGCCTCATCCACGACCATTGCCGGTATCATCATGGTCCTCACTACCACCTTCCAGTCGATGGGCAAGGCCACACCCGCCTTCTGGCTATCGTTTAGCCGGCAGGGGCTGATCTTTCTCATCGCCATCGTGGCCCTGAGCTACTTCTTCGGCTACACCGGGGTCCTGGCTGCCCAGGCCTGTGCCGACGTCCTCACCCTGGTACTGGCCGCCTTCCTCTATCATAAATACCAGCCTCACTTTAAGAAGTAACAACAAAGAGCTCTTAGTACCCGCATGTGGTAGGCACTAAGAGCTCTTTTCATTTCTAAACTAATTTTGGCTGTTTTCCTGATCCTCGCTGATTTGTTCCTTCCAGACCTCGGTGTCATCAACCTGGTTCTCCAGGTCGATCAAGTTATCGCTGCCCGTGACCCAAACAAAGCCGAGGATGCTCTGGTCATCCCCGTCCTGGTCGTTGAAGAAGCGGAACTGCCAGTTGTTTTTCAACAGCCACTGGCGCTGGATCGCCACCTGCTGGTACTTGCGCACAACCATCAGCAAGCCCACTTGGAGAGGCTGGATTTGGTGAAGGGGCATCCCAACGGCAGCCCGGATCTGTTCCTCATACTGGTCAACGTTGGTCGTGGTGTCGTAAACGTTGGCGATCGAGGTCAGGCCCAGCTCAATGTTCTTGACGTACAGGGTCCCCGTCCCGGTCACGTAGAAGTTTACCGAGAAGACACCTAAGTACTGGAGCGAGCCCGCCACACTCTTCACGATTCGTTGCATCTCGTTCAGCAAGTCGTCGTTGACCTCGGCTGGTGCGGCCACGGAAACCAGCTGGCGGTCATCCGTAAAGTGGAGCTTGGCCAGTGGGAAAATCTCCGTGTCCTCGCCATCAGTGGCCGCCGTCATCGTGTACTCGTTGGTGTGGTCGATCCAGGATTCCAGCAGGTAGGTCCCGGTCTCGATGAAGTCGGCCGCCCGGACAATGTCGGACTGCCGCCTGATGATCATCGACTGTTCCCCAATCCCGCGCTGGATCGGCTTCAGCAAGGCCGGATAGCCAATCGAATCGATCGACTGGTAGACATCGTCCAGGCTGACCACGGTGACGTAGGGCGCGATGTTGATATTGATCTGGTCGAGGAAGGCCCGTTCCATCAACCGGTCCTGAATGATCTCCAGGCCGTTGATCCCCTGCGGAATCGCGGCGTACTGGCTCAGGTAGTGCAGAACGCGGGAATCCACGTTTGGCGTCTGGTAGATGATTGCGTCACAGGACTCCCCAAACTGGGCCAATTTGATCTTATCGTTGTACGCCCCAACGATGGTTTCATCAGCCATCTTCGTGCTGGCCGGCTGGGCATGGTCAACGTACACAATGACGTTGAAACCCGCCTTCTTCGCCGCCGCAATCAGGGCCCCGCCGTTACGGTTGATGGCAATAATTCCCAGGGTGCTCCCTGGATAAAAAGCATTCCTCTTCATTCTAAGGCTCCTTTCGTTACCTAGTCGGGCATAAATTCAATCTGATTATCCTTGAGAGACTTGATCCGTGCTAAAGACTCCAGGCGAATTCCCCGGTCCCGAAGTTCCTTGGCCCCGGGCTGGAAGCTCTTTTCAATCACGATCCCGGCACCGGCGACATCCACGCCGGCCTGGTCAGCGATCTCCAGCATCCCTTCGACGGCCTGACCGTTTGCCAGGAAGTCGTCGATCATCAGGACCTTATCGTCCGGTGAGACGTACTTCTTGGAGATGGAGATCCGGTTGGTCGTCTTCTTGGTATACGAGTAAACGTCAGCCACGTACATGTTCTGGTTCAGCGTCAGGCTCTTGTGCTTCCGGGCAAAGATCACTGGAACGTTCATTGCCAAGCCGGTCATCACTGCAGGCGCGATCCCGGATGATTCAACCGTCCAGATCTTGGTAACCCCTTCGTCAGCGAAGAGCTTAGCAAACTCCTGGCCCACATGCAGCATCAGCTGTGGGTCAACCTGGTGGTTCAGAAAGGCATCAACCTTCAGGACATTGCCTGGTAGGACGGTCCCGTATTCTCTAATCTTTTCCTCTAGTTCACGCATCGTTGTACTCCCCTTTTATTGATTACTTATCATAATTATATAACTTATAGGTCTTAATTACCGAAATTAATTTTTGGGCGTAGTCAGGGTCGGTCGCGTAGCCGGAATCTTGAAGGGCCCGGGCCGCTTCCTGGTAGTTGCTGGCTTTGACCACCCGGTCGTAGTTCTGCTGGTTGGTATCAGTCCCGGTCAGCATTAGCTTGGTGTGGTCACGAATCGAGTCGCTCCAGCTGTCATAGACCCGGAACCGCCCCTTGGTCACAATCCACTTGCCGTTGATGTACTCCTTGGTGGTCAGTTCCCGGGAGTTCGGTCCGGTCCCCTTGATCCCAAAGAGGTTATGGTATTGGGATGCCAGCTTGCTCGTCCCCCACTGCGACTCCAGGATCGCCTGGGCAATCGTGATGGAAGCGTAGACGTGGTAGGTGTTCTGCATCGCTTGGGCCTCGGGTGCCACCTGCTTAATGAAAAGCTGCTTTGCCTGCCGGTCCCGTTCCTGGGCCTGCTGTTCAATCCGCTGTTGGTTCCAGATCCGGTAGAAGTGGTGACCAGCATAGACCCCTAAAAAGATTACAATAATGACTAAGATCCACACCGTTGCTTTCGTCGATGAACGGCGTTTTTTTGTTTTTCTTCGCTTTGCCAAAAGTGGGCCTCCTTTTTCCTACTAGCTCTTAATTGTAGCAAACTAAACCCGCTTTGACGTCAAAATTTAAACAAAAATAAGAACTCGGCCCAATTGACCGCGTTCTTATCAGAAAATCACTTTCTAGTGGAACTGCATCCCACCATCGACAATGATGGTTTGACCAGTAATGTAGTTGGAGTCTGGACCAGCCAGGAAGCCAACCGCATTGGCAACGTCCTCCGGCTCAGAAAGACGCTTCAAGGCAATGTCCTTAGCAAAGGTCTGCATCCCCCATTCATCACTCTTGCCAGCGTTCTTACCAACCTGGTGGGCAATATCATACATCATTGGCGTCTTGACGATCCCTGGTGCATAGGCATTGACGGTAATCCCTTCGTCAGCCAGATCCCGCGCTGCTACCTGGGTAATCCCCCGAATGGCAAACTTTGTGCCGGAGTACAGGGACAGGTTCGGGTTACCAACAACTCCGGCCTGAGAACTGGCGTTGATGATCTTCCCACCATGTCCCAGCTTCTTGAAGGCTTGGTGAGCGGCCTGAATGCCCCAGAGGACCCCACCAACGTTGACCCCGTAGACCTTACGGAATTGTTCTGGAGTGATCGTGTCGATCGGCGTCGTTGGCCCTAAGCCGGCGTTGTTGACCATGACGTTAAGGTCGCCGAAGTGGTCAATGGTCTGGTCAACAGCTGCGAAGACGGCATCCCGGTCGGAAACATCAGCCACGATCGGTAATGCTTCGCCACCCTTGTCCTTGAGTTCCTTCGCAGTTTCATCCAGCTTGTCCTTCTCAAGGGCCACCAGCGTCACTGCAAAGCCGTCGTGAACAAGGCGTTCGGCGATGGCCTTACCGATTCCCTGACTACCACCAGTAACAATTGCGACTTTCTTAGCCATAAGAGATTACCTCCTTAATTATCCAAAACAATCAACATGTTTATTATAATGGAAGCGCTATCAAATATAAAGGGCAATTATCAAATTTTTTAATAGTTTTAGATAAAAATAAAAAAGCACCGACCAGATAGTCGATGCTTTTGAATATTGAAGCGATAATCGAATATTAACGCTTACTGAATTGAGCAGCCTTACGAGCCTTCTTCAGACCTGGCTTACGACGTTCCTTCATACGAGGGTCACGAGTCAAAAGACCGGCCTTCTTCAGGGCGTCACGGAAGTCAGGGTCAACGCTGAGGAGTGCACGGGCGATACCGTGACGAACAGCGCCGGCTTGACCGGAGAATCCACCACCATTGATGTTAGCGATAACGTCGTATTGACCGTTAGTCTTAGTAACATCGAATGGTTGGTTTACGATAGCACGTAAGTTGGCAAATGGAATGTAGTCTTCAATTGCCTTGCCGTTCATCGTAATCTTACCTGAACCTGGTACTAAGCGAACACGTGCGGTTGCGTCCTTACGCCGACCAGTACCACTGTATTGTACTTGTTGAGCCAATTCCATTCCCTCCTTAGATTAAGTTCGTAATGTCCAATGCTTCTGGCTTTTGAGCAGCATGACTGTGGTCTTCACCAGCGTAAACATGCAGCTTCAAGCCCATCTTGTGACCCAGGGAGTTGTGTGGAAGCATACCCTTGATAGCAGTTTCCAACAGCTTTTCTGGTTCCTTAGCACGGAAGTCACCGGCAGTCCGTTCCTTCAAACCACCAGGGTAGTTTGAGTGACGGTAGTACTTCTTTTGAGAAGCCTTCTTACCAGTTAACTTAACTTGCGCAGCGTTGATAACAATAACATTGTCACCAGTATCAACGTGTGGAGTAAATGTTGGCTTGTTCTTACCACGCAGGATTGATGCGACGACGGTGGCCAGACGACCCATTGGGACATCCTTAGCATCGACAACGTACCACTTGCGATCAACTTCACCAGGTTTTGCGATGTATGTCGTTCTCACGATTAAGTCCTCCAATTTTGTTTTTCTTTTACATATAATAGTGTACCGAGTTATTAGATGGAAAAGAAATACCAAGTGCTAGTATACCTTCTTCTGCCCCTGGCGTCAATTATTTTCCATAATCCACCGATACTAAATACAGACCGCTGGCGGGGGCCGTCATCCGGGCCTGGGTCCGGTCCTTGGCCGCCAGGACCCGCTTGACGTCGCTGACCGGCCGCTGGTTGCTGCCGACCTCCAGCAGAAAGGCCACCATGATCCGGATCTGGTTGTAGAGGAAGCCGTTCCCGGTGAATTCAAAGATCACCTCATTGTCGTGCTCGTCCCGGTAGATCTTGATCTTCTCGACCCGGCGGACGTTACTCTTGGCCTGACTCCCCGAGGCCACAAAGGAGGTGAAGTCATGCTCACCGATGAAGTCTTTAGCGGCAGCCTTCATTTTGTCCATGGCGAGCGGGTATTTGAAATGGGCCGTGTAGTTGCGCTTGAACGGGTTGACGAATTCCCCCTGGTCGACCCGGTAGCGGTAGGTCTTGCGGTGGGCACTGTAGCGGGCGTGGAAGTCTGAGTCGACCAGTTCTGCCTTCTTGACCAGGATATCGAGCGGCAAAATGCTGTTTAAGGCCTTGCGCATCGAGTCATTACTCAGGTGGTAAGGGATATCAAAGTGCGCCACCTGATTGAGGGCGTGGACCCCGGCATCGGTGCGTCCCGAACCGATCACTGAAATGGCCGGGGTCGGGTGCTTGGCAATCTTATTGACGGCGTTCTTCAGAACCTGCTCCACCGTGCGCTTGTGAGGCTGGATCTGGAAGCCGGAAAAGTTGGTGCCATCGTAGGCAAAGGTAATTTTATAACGATACAAGGTTACAATATTCCTCCTCTAATCAGGAATAGGATGACGGTCACCAGGACCATCAGCACAAAAGTCGTGGTGTCATTTTTCTGCCAGTGCAGCTGCCGAAAATGGGTCCGGGGACTATCAGGATCATAGCCCCGCGCCTCCATGGCAGTAGCCAGGTCCTCGGCCCGCTTGAAGGAATTGACGAACAGCGGAATCAGGACCGGCACCAGGTGCTTGACCCGCTTTACCAGGTTCCCCTGGTGGAAGTTCATCCCCCGGGACCGCTGGGCGTTGGTGATCTTCCCCGCCTCATCCATGATGGTTGGAATGAAGCGCAGGGCAATCGACAGCATCAGCGTAATCTGGTTGACCGGCACCTTTAAGAACTTCAATGGGCGCATGAACCAGTCCAGTCCGTCCGCAATCCGCAGGGTCGGCGTCGTCGCGGTGAGGACCGTCGAGGAGGTGATAATAACCATAAACCGGTAGAAGATGATCAAGGAATTGACCAGCCCGTCATGGGTAATCGACATGATCCCCCAGTGCCAGTAGAGCTTGCCCCCACTGCTGAAGAGTACCTGAAAGACCACCGTAAACACGATCACCCAGGCCAGTGGCCGCAGTCCCTGCCAGTACTGACGGAGGCTGACGTGACTCAGCAGCATCCCCCCCAGCAGGGCTGCCAGCAGCCAGAGACTGGTCCCCCAGCTATTGGCAAAGAACACCAGTACGACGTACCAGACGCACATCAACAGCTTCATCCGGGGGTCCAGCCGGTGGAGGGGCGAATCAATCGGGACATAGCTCCCGAAGACAATCTTATTGTTCACCGTGCTTCCCCCCCCAACTTGGCGGCCAGCTGGTCGGCCAGCGCATCAATACTGAGTGCCGGATCAATTTTTACTCCGGCATCCCGCAACTGGTGGGACATTGCTACGGCTGCCGGCACGTTGAGGTGGTTGGCCGCCAAGAAGGCCGGGTCGACAAAGATCTCCCGTGGCGGCGCACTCTTCACCAGGTGCCCCTGGTTCATCACCACCACCTGGTCGGCATAACGGGCCACCTGGTCCATCTGGTGGGTAATCAGCAGGATGGTAGTCCCCGCCGCGTGGAGTTGGGCCACGTTGGTTAGCAGGCGCTCGGTAGCAGCGGCATCAAGGCCCGCAGTCGGCTCGTCCAAGATCAGGATGGCCGGCTTCATGGCCAGGACACCCGCAATGGCTGCCCGCCGCATCTGTCCTCCCGAAAGGGCAAAGGGCGAACGATCCGCAAACGCAGCCGGCAGGCCTACCAATTTCAGGGCCTCTTGAACCGCCGCCTGGACCCGGTCCGTTGACCAGCCCAGGTTGGTCGGTCCAAAGGCAATATCCTGGCCGACCGTCTCCGCAAAGAGCTGCTGCTCCGGAAACTGAAAGACGTAGCCGACGTGGCGACGAAGCTGGGCCAGGTCCGCCGGTGATGACTGCGCATCGACCGTGACCGTTCCGACCTGAATCTGACCGCTGGTGGGCTTGCCTAATCCATCGATCAGCGAAACCAGGGTCGACTTGCCGCTCCCGGTATGACCGACGATGCCGACAAAGCTTCCGGGAGCAATTCGCAGACTTACATCATCCAGGGCGGGACGGGCGTTTTGCGCCGCATAGCTAAAGCTGACGTTTTTTATCAAAATTTCTGGCATAACCATTCCACCATCTCTTCTTCTGTGAAGTACCTTTTGGGAATCGCCACTCCCCGGGCGGCCAAAGCCTGGCGCAGGGCCTGACCGGCGGGAACACCGACCCCAATGTGCCGCAGGAGCTCCACATCCTGCAGAACCGTGGCCACCGGGCCCTGCCGGATGATTTTCCCTTGATCCAACACAACCACCCGGTCCGCAATCGCCATCTCGGCAGGGTCATGGGTGATTGAGATGATCGTGTACTGCTGCTGAGTTCGCAACTGCTGGAGCAGGCGGAGTACCAATTGCCGCCCGGCCGGATCCAGCATGCTGGTGGCCTCATCTAAAATAATGATCTTAGGCTCTAGGGCCAAGATGCCGGCAATCGCTACCCGTTGTTTCTGACCCCCGGACAGCATCGCCGGTTCCGCGTCAGCCAGCTGGTCCATATCAACAGCCGCCAGGGCCTGCTGGATCCGGGGACGCATCTCTGCCGGCGGTAACTGGCGATTCTCCAGCCCAAAGGCCACGTCATCGGCCACCGTTGCGCCCACAAACTGGTTATCGGGATTCTGAAAGACAATCCCCACCTGCTGGTGTACCTTGGTCAGGTTTTCCTCAGTCACTGGCAGGCTGCCGACAGTGATTTGCCCCCGCTGCGGTACCAGGAGCCCATCAATCAGGCGCGCCAGGGTACTCTTGCCGCTGCCGTTGTGCCCGATAATTGTTGTCCACTTTCCCTGGGGAAAATTCAGGCTGACATCGTCGAGGATCACCTGGTCCGCATTGGGATATTGAAATCGAATATTTTTCAGTGTGACTGCATCCACTGCGCGTCCTCCTCGCATAGTTAATAGTCTTATTTTAACAGCGAACGCCTAGCATCAAAAGCATTTAAACTAAAAAATCACTTACCACCGGGGTGCGCAGGGTTTCTGCATTCGAGCTAGACTAGGGAATATTCCCACCATCGTAACGCTCTATACCACCGATGATAGTGATTCTTTATTACGTATTTAGTTATTGGTCGACAAGATTAGTCAACGAATTCCAAAATAACCATTGGTGCGCCGTCACCACGACGAGGCATCGTCTTCAGAATCCGCGTGTAACCACCTTGACGGTCAGCATACTTTGGAGCAAGTTCTTCAAACAGGTGTTGAAGAGCAGATTGAATCCGAATGTTGTCGCCGTCTTCCTTAACGTCAGCAACGACGTTCCGGATGTAGGCAGCAGCCTTACGCCGGGATGCAAGATCACCATGCTTAGCAAGCGTGATCATCTTATCAGCAGTCTTACGAACTTCCTTAGCCCGTGCTTCGGTAGTGGTAATTTGACCATTAACAATTAAATCAGTAGTTAAATCACGTAATAAAGCTTTACGTTGTGAACTTGTACGTCCTAATTTACGGTAACTCATGAAGTGGTTCCCTCCTTTGCAATTGGTGTTAATTAATTATCTTGGCGAAATGAAACACCGAGATCATTTAACTTAAGCTTAATTTCTTCTAATGACTTCTGTCCTAAATTCCGAACCTTCATCATGTCCGAAACCGTCCGATCAGTCAATTCCTTAACGGTGTTGATGCCGGCACGCTTGAGACAGTTGTATGACCGTACAGAAAGGTCAAGTTCCTCAATCGTCATTTCAAGCATCTTTTCCTTGTGGGTTTCTTCCTTTTCAACCATCACTTGGGTATTTTGTGCTTCCTCGGTGAGATCCACAAACATTGCCAGGTGTTCAGTTAAAATCTTAGCCCCAAGGCTGACCGCTTCGGTTGGTGTTAATGAACCGTCAGTCCAAACATCCAAAGTTAACTTATCGTAGTCGTTGCGTTGACCAACCCGTGCATTTTCGACAGTGTAGTTTACACGTTCAATTGGGGTATAGATGGAGTCAATTGGCAATACACCGATGGCAAGATCTTCCATCCGGGCCTTATTATCATTAGCAGAAAGGTAACCGCGACCTTTATCAGCTGTCATCTTAATGTGTAATTCCGCACCATCAGCAACAGTTGCAATGTGCAGGTCAGGGTTCAAGACGGTAACTTCACTATCACCCTGAATGTCTGCAGCGGTTACTTCGGCAGGTCCCTTGACATCAAGTTCCAGATCCTTTTGATCATCAGAGTTGATCTTCAAGGAAACCTTCTTAAGATTTAAGATAATTTGGGTTACATCTTCAGTAACACCCTTAACGGTGCTGAATTCATGCAAGACCCCATCAATTTGCATACTGGTAATAGCTGCACCCGGAAGTGAAGCCAGCAGTACACGTCTTAATGAATTACCAAGAGTAGTTCCATAACCGCGTTCAAGTGGTTCTACAACAAACTTGCCGTAGTTATCAGTCTCTTCAACTTTGTGAATGTTTGGCTTTTCAAATTCGATCATTCTATCCCTGTACCCCTTTCAAAACGTGGTTCGCATTTGAGACGAAAAGGCAATCGCTGGCAAATACCAACAATGTCAATTAAACACGACGACGCTTTGGAGGACGAGAACCATTATGTGGAACTGGAGTTACGTCACGAATAGCAGTAACTTCCAAACCAGTTGCTTGAAGAGCACGGATAGCAGATTCACGACCAGAACCTGGGCCCTTAACTTCAACTTCAACGGTCTTCATACCGTGTTCCATTGCTTGCTTAGCAGCAGCTTCTGATGCCATTTGTGCAGCGAATGGAGTAGACTTACGACTACCCTTGAAGCCTAAAACACCAGCAGATGACCAAGCAACAGCGTTACCTTGAACATCAGTGATCATGATCAAAGTGTTGTTGAATGTTGAGTGAATGTGGGCAACACCAGTTTCAACATTCTTCTTTGCACGACGCTTACGCGTACCTTTTTTGGTTGCCATATCTAGTACTAACCTCCTTTTTTAATAAAATCTAATTACTTCTTCTTGTTTGCGATGGTAACGGCCTTACCCTTACGAGTCCGGGCGTTGTTCTTCGTGTGTTGACCACGAACAGGCAAACCACGACGGTGACGCATACCACGGTATGAACCAATTTCTTGGAGCCGCTTGATGTTCATGGAAACTTCACGACGCAAGTCACCTTCCACTTGGATTTGGTCGACTTGTGCACGGATCTTTTCTTCTTGGTCCGGAGTTAAATCGCGAACACGAATGTCTTCTGAAACACCGGCATTTTCAAGGATCTTCTTTGCACGAGAATCACCAATACCGTAAATATAAGTTAAGCCGATTACGATACGCTTGTCACGAGGTAAATCGACACCTGCAATACGAGCCATTTATTGCACCTCCGTTCTTAATTAATTTTATTACTTACCTTGACGCTGTTTGTGCTTAGGGTTTGCAGAGCAGATAACCATAACACGTCCATGACGCTTAACGATCTTGCAGTGCTCGCACATCCGCTTGACTGATGGTCTTACTTTCATTATTAAATCCTCCTAGAGAGTTCCTGTTAACTACTACTTAAACCGGAACGTGATCCGACCCTTAGTCAGGTCATAAGGGGACATTTCAACCTTAACCCGGTCACCAGGTAAGATCTTGATGTAGTGCATCCGAATCTTACCGGAAACGTGGGCTAAGATCTCAGCTCCATTTTCCAGTTCAACTTTAAACATCGCATTAGGCAAAGTTTCGGTAACTTTACCTTCTACTTCAATCACATCGGCTTTTGCCACGGAATGGTTCCTCCTTGCCTAATCAAGAAAATTACGTAAAAACGGTGGAAAGTGCGTTCACTTCCCACTGTCAGCTAGATAAACCTTGCCTAGTTTAGCATAACTAGCTGTACTTAGCAAGGCATATCCCCTAATTAAAGGGTATCAAGCACTTTCTTGACGTCGTCATAAACCTTATCGATGTCCTGTTGACCATCGATCGTGTGCAAAACGCCTTGCTTTTGGTAGTAATCTACCAGTGGTGTATTCAATTTGATGTTAACATCAAGACGATTCTTAACCGTTGCCGGCTTGTCATCGTCACGTTGGTAGAATTCGTGGCCGCCACAAACATCACAAGTTCCTTCAACCTTGGTTGGGTTGTAGATCTTGTGGTAAGTTGCACCACAGTTACGACAGATGAACCGGCCACTCAGACGTTCAACCAATACATCCGGTTCAACGTGGATGTTGATGACTGCATCTAAGTGACGGTCACTCTCAGCTAACATCTTATCCAAAGCAGCTGCTTGGTTAAGATTACGAGGAAAACCATCAAGCATGAAGCCGTTCTTGGTGTCGTCTTGAGCTAACCGTTCCTTAACGATACCATTAGTGACTTCGTCTGGAACAAGTTCACCCTTATCGATGTACTTCTTGGCTTCGAGCCCCATCGGCGTTTCGTTCTTGATTGCCGCCCGGAAAATATCACCGGTTGAGATGTGAGGAATATCGAAGTCTTCCACAATCTTTTGAGCTTGGGTACCCTTACCAGCACCAGGCAAACCCATTAAAACAAGATTCATACTCATTTACCATTTCCTCCTTCAGGTTCACGAATAAATCCAATGTATTCGCGCTTCATTGTTAAACCGTTTAATTGCCGAACCAGATCCAATGCAATTTGGACAATGATCAGTAAACTAGTACCACCAAGACCGATTGACTGGCTGAGGTTCCAAACATTACTTGCAACCAATGGGATCAAGGAAATCAATCCCAAGAACAGTGAACCAACCGTGCTCAAACGCATTAACAGTGCCGAAACATATTCCTGCGTTCCCTTTCCAGGACGAACACCGGAAATGTAACTGCCCTGCTTCTGCAGGTTTTCAGCAAGTTTTTCGGGATTAACCTGAACAAAGGCGTAGAAAAAGGTAAAGACAACAATCAGCAAAATGTAGAGGGTAATCCCCGGACCAGACTGCATGTTAAAGATCGTTGACAAAACTTGGTACCAGGTATCTCCACCATGGTTCTGTTGGAACGCCATCAAGATTGTCTGTGGCGTCGAGATAAAGGATCCCGCGAAGATAACTGGAATAACTCCAGAGACGTTAATCTTTAATGGTAGATAACTACTTGATGGTGAAGTGGTTGTCCGACGAGTATATTGAATTGGCAGCCGCCGCTCGGCTTGTTGAACCCAAGTGACAAATGCCACAATGATGATTAATGCAATAACTACTAAGGCGATGAAGCCGATCCCCATCCAAAGTGCGGAACCAGATTCACCAGCAATTTGATCATCCCAGAGTTGCCGAATTCCACCCGGCATCTGTGCAACAATCCCGGCGAAGATGATGACGGAGACCCCGTTACCAAGACCGCGTTCCGTGATCATATCACCCATCCAAGTAGCAAACATTGTACCAGCGGTTAAGATCAACCCGATGGTCAGATAGGTCTGAACCCCGGGGTGATCAACCAAGTGGATTGAACTCAAGGCGTTAAACCCGGCAGTAATCCCAATTGACTGGACAAAGCCCAGTACGATCGTCAACCACCGAGTTGCTTGATTCAATTTTCGCCGTCCAACTTCACCCTGCTTACTCCATTCAACAAACCGCGGGACAATGTCCATCTGCAGCAGTTGAACAACAATTTGAGCAGTGATGTAAGGAGAAACCCCCATCGCGAACAATGAGTAGTTCTCCAAGCCACCACCACTAAATGTATTGAGGATCGATGCTAACCCGGTCGAGGAAATCTCCTGCAATGCAGCAGCATTAACTCCAGGAACAGTGATAGCCGCCCCAATTCGGTAAACAATCAATACAAACAAGGTAAAAAGGATCTTCTTACGAATGTCCTTTACCTTGAGTGCATTCTTGACGGCTTTGAACAAATTACATCACCTCAGTTTTACCGCCGGCAGCTTCAATAGCTGAAACTGCAGAAGCGGAAAACTTGTTAGCCTTAACAGTTAACTTCTTCTCAAGCTTACCACTACCAAGAACCTTAACACCGCTCTTCAAGTTCTTGACTAAGCCACTTTCCATCAATACTTGTGGAGTAACTTCAGTACCGTCATCGAACTTGTTCAATGCAGTCAAGTTAACAATAGCGTATTCCTTGCGGTTAATGTTGGTGAAACCACGCTTTGGGATTTGCCGGTAGAGTGGCATTTGGCCCCCTTCAAAGCCCAGACGAGTCTTACCATGAGCCTTTTGACCCTTCGTACCACGTCCGGAAGTAAAACCATGACCAGATGAAAGGCCACGGCCCTTACGAAGACGCTTTGAACGAGAACCTTCTGCAGGCTTCAATTCATTTAACTTCATTTAGTAGGCACCTCCTTATTATTTAATTGTAATTACTTAACTTCTTCGATAGAAACTAAGTGTGCAACCTTGAAAATTTGGCCACGTGTTGCAGCGTTGTCTGGCAGAATGTTAGAACTGCCAATCTTGCCCAGGCCCAATGCCTTAACGGTCTTACGTTGGGTTGGTTCACGGTGGGCAACACTGTGGATTAAGGTAACTTTAACTTTAGCCATAATTAGTGCCCTCCTTATTCTGCCAAGTGGTCAACTGAAACGCCACGAAGCTTGGCAACTTCTTCAGCACTCTTCAATTGCTTCAAACCTTCAAACGTTGCACGAACAACGTTAACAGGAGTGTTGGAACCAAGACGCTTTGAAGTAACATCAGCGATACCAGCGAGGTCCATAACGTTACGTACCGCACCACCGGCAGTAACCCCAGAACCTTCAACGGCTGGCTTCAACATGATCTTTCCACCGCCGTATACACCGATAACTTCGTGCGGAATGGTCGTACCAACGATTGGCACAGTGATCAAGTTCTTTTCAGCAGCGGCTTGAGCCTTCCGGATAGCTTCTGGAACTTCTTGAGCCTTACCAGTACCGAAACCAACGTGACCCTTACGATCACCGACGATTACTAAGGCAGCAAACCGCATCCGACGGCCACCCTTAACAACCTTGGTAATCCGGTTGATGGCAACAACTTGATCGTCTAAGTCCAACTTTGCTGGATCAATGAATTCTGATGATGTCATTGCAGGTTATTCCTCCTTCTTTTTAGAATTTAAGTCCGTTTTCACGGGCAGCGTCAGCCAAGGCTTCGACACGACCATGGTAAAGGTATCCGCCACGGTCAAAAACAACATTAGTGATGTTCTTAGCAACTGCACGCTTGGCGATCAAAGCACCAACACCGCTAGCTTGCTCAGTCTTAGTCTTGCCACTAACTTCACTGTCCATTGTGGAGGCACTAGCGAGCGTCACACCCTTTACGTCATCAATTAATTGAGCGTAAATGTTTTTGTTTGAACGGTAAACACTTAAGCGTGGGCGCTCCGCAGTACCAGAAATCTTACCGCGAACGCGCATGTGACGGCGTTGACGGATCTTGTTCTTATCTGGTTTAGAAATCACAATAGTCACCTCTTATTGAATATTTTATGTTAATTATTAATTGCTGATAGAATAACCTAATCAGATTACTTACCAGTCTTACCTTCCTTACGGATGATGTGTTCGTTTTCGTAACGAATACCCTTACCCTTGTATGGTTCAGGTGAACGAACGGCACGAACTTGCGCAGCAAAATCACCAAGGTGTTCCTTGTTGATTGAGCTTAATTCGATAGTGGTGTTGTCAGGCACCTTGATGTCAACATCTTCAGGCTTGTCAATTTCAACTGGGTTGGAGTAACCAACAGTTAAGATCAGCTTGGTGCCCTTGAATTGAGCACGGTAACCAACACCGACGAGCTTCAGAACCTTCTTGTAACCATCAACAACACCTTCAACCATGTTGTTAACGTTGGCCCGGGTAGTACCGTGGATCATCTTTAACTTATTGGAATCGCCGTCACGATCAAACTTAACAACGTTGTCGGCAACGGTCATCTTGATCAGTGGTGAGATTTCACGAGATAAAGTACCCTTAGGACCCTTAACAGTTACCACGTTACCATCTTGTGATACTTCAACACCCTTTGGCAGGTCAATTTCCTTGTAACCAATACGACTCATGCGTACACCTCCTAACTAATTATTATATATTACCAAACGTAGGCGATAACTTCGCCACCAATGTTCTTGGCGCGAGCAACCTTGTCAGTCACAACACCTTCAGATGTTGAGATAATGGCAATACCTAAACCGTTAAGAACCTTTGGCACAGCGTCAGCCTTAACGTATGAGCGTAAACCAGGCTTTGAGATCCGCTTCAAGCCGGAGATAACCCGTTGGCCATCTTGACCGTACTTCAAGAATACGCGGATGATGCCTTGCTTGTTATCGTCAACATATTCAACATCGCGAATGAAACCTTCGTTCTTCAAGATTTCAGCGATGTCCTTCTTCATCTTTGATGCAGGAACCTCAACTGATTCGTGTTGAGCCATGTTAGCGTTACGAATCCGAGTTAAGAAATCTGCAATTGGATCACTCATAGACATCGATGTTTTCCTCCTTTTGTCGGTGATTTGTTTACCAGCTAGCCTTCTTCAAACCAGGAATTTGTCCCTTGTGGGCAAGTTCTCGTAAGCAAATCCGGCATAGGTGGAATTTACGGTAAACTGAGTGCGGACGTCCACAACGAGCACAACGTGTGTATTCACGACTTGAGAACTTAGCGGGACGGTTGCACTTAGCAATCATTGATTTTTTAGCCAATTTGTGGAACCTCCTTTATTTAGCAAATGGCATGCCGAGCTTGGCAAGTAATTCGTGTGATTCTTCATCACTTTGAGCAGTCGTTACGATTACAACATCCAAACCACGAACACGATTTACCTTGTCGTAATCAATTTCTGGGAAAATTAATTGTTCACGAATACCAAGAGTGTAGTTACCACGACCATCAAAGGCCTTGTTGCTTACACCGTGGAAGTCACGAACCCGTGGCAGAGCAACGTTGATTAACTTGTCCAAGAAATCGTACATCCGTTCACCACGCAGGGTAACCTTGGCACCAATTGCCATACCTTCACGAAGACGGAAGCCGGCGATAGACTTCTTAGCCTTGGTAATCAGTGGCTTTTGACCAGCGATAAGGCCAAGTTCTTCAACAGCTTCATCCAGGTTCTTTGAGTTGGTAGTAGCATCACCAACACCCATGTTCAAAACAATCTTGTCAATCTTTGGGGCTTGCATAACTGAAGAGTAGTTAAACTTTTCAATTAAGGCTGGGCGAATTTCGCTTTCGTATTTAGCTTTCAAACGGTTTTCCATTAGTCGTTATTCCTCCTTTCTTCAAATATTAGTCGAGGGTCTTGCCTGACTTCTTGGCAACGCGAACCTTCTTACCATCAACAAACTTGTAACCGACACGGGTTGGTTCGTTAGTTGAAGGATCAATCAGCATTACGTTTGAAGCACTGATTGGTGCTTCAGTGTCAATAACACCACCGTTTGGGTTTGCATTGTTTGGCTTTTGATGTTTCTTGATCATGTTAATGCCTTCAACAACGACCCGGTTTTCAGCAGCTAAGATCTTCTTAACGCTACCTTCCTTGCCCTTGTCCTTACCGGCGATAACGCGAACTTTGTCACCTGTCTTAATGAACATGTTGATTGTGCACCTCCTTATTTTTGGTTAAATCTTACAGAACTTCTGGAGCGAGTGAGACGATCTTCATGAAGTCATCACCACGGAGCTCACGAGCGATTGGGCCAAAAATACGGGTACCCTTAGGGCTCTTGTCATTGTTAATCAAAACAGCAGCGTTTTCATCAAACTTGATGTATGAACCATCCTTACGGTGCAAACCATGCTTAGTCCGTACAACGACGGCCTTAACAACGTCACCCTTCTTAACAACGCCACCTGGTGTTGCCTGCTTTACAGTAGCAACAATAATGTCACCAATATTACCAGTCTTAACTCGGGAACCACCCAAGATCTTGATAACTAAGATTTCACGGGCACCGGAGTTATCAGCGACTTTCAACCGACTTTCCTGTTGAATCACGGTTAGGTCCTCCTTCCATTTACAAATAAGAATTAGAATACGAATTTAAGAGTTATCTGCTAATTAAAGGGTAGCAGCCTTTTCGACAATCTTTACAAGACGGAAACGCTTCTTAGCTGACAGTGGCCGAGTTTCCATGATTTGTACAGTGTCGCCGGTCTTAGCTTCGTTGTTTTCATCATGTGCGTAGTACTTCTTTGAGTAACGTACACGCTTGCCGTAAACAGGGGCACTCTTGTAAGTGTCGACTACGACAGTGATGGTCTTGTCCATCTTGTCAGAAACAACGCGGCCTTGGTAAACCTTACGTGCATTACGTTCTTCACTCATGCGCTAATCCTCCTTTTCGTATTCTTATTTGTTTAATTGTTGTTGACGAAGAACTGTCTTAACCCGTGCAATGTCCTTACGTACTTGCTTCAGACTTGCAGTGTTTTCCAATTGGCCGGTTGCTAATTGGAAACGTAAGTTAAACAATTGTTCCTTCAATTCCTTCTCACGGTCAAGTAGCTTGTCAGTGGTTAATCCATTCAGTTCTTGTACGTAATCTTTACTTTTCATTAGATTGTCCACCTACTTCCTCACGTTGTACGATCTTAGTGCGAACTGGCAACTTGTGACCGGCAAGACGCAAAGCTTCACGAGCGACTTCTTCAGAAACGCCCCCTACTTCGAACATAACCTTGCCGCGCTTAACTGGGGCAACCCAGCCTTCTGGAGCACCTTTACCATTACCCATCCGGACACCAACACCTTTGCTGGTGTAGGAAAGTTGAGGGAAGATCTTGATCCAAACCTTCCCACCACGCTTCATGTAACGGGTCATAGCGATACGGGCAGCTTCGATTTGACGGTTGCTGATCCAATGAGAATCAAGGGCTTGCAGACCGAAGTCACCAAAGGTAACAGTCTTGCCACCCTTAGCTTCACCACGCATGTGACCACGTTGAACCTTACGGTGCTTTACTCGCTTTGGTACTAGCATGTTTTACTTCCCTCCTTGTTCATCATCATTAGCATTCTTCTTGGCAGGAAGAACTTCACCACGGTAGACCCAGGTCTTAACACCGAGGACACCGTAAGTAGTGTTAGCTTCATCCCAAGAGTAATCAATGTCTGCACGGAGTGTGTGAAGCGGAACAGTACCGTCTGAGTATGATTCAACCCGAGACATGTCAGCACCGTTCAAACGACCAGCAACTTGGGTCTTGATACCCTTGGCACCGGCACGCATTGCACGTTGCATTGCTCCACGCATTGCACGACGGAAGGCGATACGAGCTTCCAATTGACGAGCAATGCTTTCACCAACAAGGTGTGCATCCAAGTCTGGCTTCTTGATTTCCACAATGTTGATGTGGACACGCTTGCCAGTTAACTTGTTTAATTCCTTACGAAGTGCTTCAACTTCTGAACCACCCTTACCAATTACCATACCTGGCTTGGCAGTGTGAATTGAAACGTTGACGCGGTTTGCGGCACGTTCAATTTCAACGGTTGATACAGAGGCATCAGCAAGTCGCTTTTCAATGTACTTACGGATCCGAAGGTCTTCGTTCAGATAGTCGGCAAAGTTCTTGTCAGCGTACCACTTTGCGGTCCAATCACGAATGACTCCGACACGAAAACCATTAGGATTGATCTTTTGACCCACTATTCATTCCTCCTATCGTTCTGTAACAACCACTGTGATGTGACTAGTCCGCTTGTTAATTGGTGAAGCAGAACCCTTTGCACGTGGACGGAACCGCTTTAGGGTTGGTCCTTCGTTCGCATAAGCTTCGCTAACAACTAATGAAGCACGATCTAAGTCAAAGTTGTTTTCAGCGTTTGCAACAGCAGAATTTAATACTTTTTCAACATCTGAAGCGGCACCACGGCTGGTGAACTTCAGAATAGCAAATGCTTCAGCAACACTCTTGCCGCGAATTGCATCTAAAACAAGACGAGCCTTGCGAGGAGCAACCCGAACCATCTTGGCAGTTGCCTTAGCGGATGTAATGTTTTCAGCCATTTCTTAATTCACCCTCCTTACTTACCTGTCTTCTTGTCATCACTGGCGTGACCGTGGAAAGTCCGTGTTGGTACGAATTCACCTAACTTGTGGCCAACCATGTCTTCTTGAACGTAAACTGGTACGTGCTTCCGACCATCGTAAACAGCAAACGTGTAGCCAATGAAACTTGGGAAAATGGTGGAACGACGTGACCATGTCTTGATGACAGTCTTCTTTTCGGAATCTTTTTGAGCTTCGACCTTCTTCAATAATGAAGCGTCAGCGAAAGGTCCCTTCTTCAAACTACGACCCATTTAGTGTACCTCCTCTCGGGTATTAAAACGTAAATTAACGAGTATGTGGACCGCGCTTCCGACCACGAACAATGAACTTGTTTGAACGAGCCTTGTGTGAACGGGTCTTCTTACCAACGGTCTTCTTACCCCATGGAGACAGAGGTGATGGTAAACCAACTGGTTGCTTACCTTCACCACCACCATGTGGGTGATCATTAGGGTTCATTACAGAACCACGAACGTGTGGACGTTGACCTGCGTAACGAGTACGACCAGCCTTACCCTTGATTAACAGGGCGTGTTCGTCGTTACCAACAGTACCGATAGTAGCACGGCAAGTAGCAAGGACCATCCGAACTTCACCAGATGAAAGACGAACTAAGACGTACTTTTCTTCCTTACCAAGTAATTGAGCAGATGCACCAGCTGAACGAGCAAGTTGGCCACCCTTACCTGGCTTTAATTCAATGTTGTGAATAACAGTACCAACTGGAATGTTCTTCAATGGAAGAGCATTACCAACCTTGATATCAGCATCTGGACCAGATTGAACAGTCATACCAACCTTCAAGCCCTTAGGAGCAATAATGTATGACTTGGTACCATCAGCGTAACCAAGCAATGCGATGTTAGCAGTCCGGTTAGGGTCGTATTCGATGGCCTTAACAGTTGCAGGAACATCATCCTTGATCCGCTTGAAGTCAATGATCCGGTATTGACGCTTAACACCACCACCACGGTGACGAACAGTAATGTGACCGTAACTGTTACGACCAGCAGTACTCTTCAATGGTGCCAGTAATGACTTTTCAGGGGTGTTCTTCGTGATTTCCGCGAAGTCATAACCGTTCATGTTCCGGCGACCGTTAGTAGTAGGTTTGTACTTACGAATTCCCACTGTGTTTTCCTCCTTTTTTTAATGATTAGTTTTCACTGTCATCGTTGAACAGCTTAATTTCATCAGAATCGGCAGAGAGCGTAACGATTGCCTTACGACGGCGCTTAGTGTAACCAACGTAACGGCCTTGGCGCTTCTTCTTACCCTTAACATTCATGATGTTTACCTTAACAACCTTAACACCGAAGATTTCTTCAACAGCGTTCTTAACTTGCGTCTTGGTTGCTCGTAAATCAACATCGAATGTGTAACGCTTGTCGTCCATGCCGGCCATTGAAGCTTCAGTGACAACTGGGCGTAAAATAATTTCACGTGCTTCCATTATGCGAGCACCTCCTCTACTTGAGAAAGAGCTGACTTAGTGATGACAACCTTTTGAGCGTCAACAACGTTTAAGATGTTAACACCGGCTGGCGTAACAACAGTTGCGTTAGCCAAGTTGCGAGCAGATAAAGCAGCGTTCTTGTCATCGTCAGTAACAACGATCAGTGCCTTTTCAGCAACCTTCAAGTTGTCTAAGGCAGCTGCAAAATCCTTCGTCTTAGGTGCATCAAAGTTCAGTGAGTCAACAACTACTAAGCTGTCGTCCAGAACCTTTTGAGAAAGGGCTGACTTGATAGCCAGTTGACGAACCTTACGAGGAAGGCTGTACTTGTAGGAACGTGGAGTAGGGCCAAAGACAATACCACCGCCACGGAATTGTGGTGCACGAATTGATCCTTGACGAGCACGACCAGTACCCTTTTGACGCCATGGCTTCTTACCACCACCGCTAACTGCTGAACGATTCTTAACAGCGTGAGTACCTTGACGCAATGAAGCACGTTGACGCAGGATAGCATCAAATTCAGCGTTTTGGTTTGGTTCAACACCAAATACCGCTGCGTTCAGTTCAATGGTGCCGTTTTGGCTACCATCTTGCTTGTACAAATTAACGCTAGTCATTATTTACTTCCTCCTTTCTTATTATTTGTTGTGTTGCTTGCTCAGGCTCTTCTTGGTGTTAGCCTTCACAGAGTTCTTAATAGTAACGTATGACTTGTTAGCACCAGGGACATTACCCTTGATCAGTAATACGTTGTTGTCGAGGTCGACCTTAACAACTTGTAAGTGTTGCATAGTAACCGTCTTGTTACCCATCCGGCCTGGGAGCTTCATACCCTTGAATACCCGGTTAATGATAGCACCCAGAGAACCTGGACGACGGTGGTAACGAGAACCGTGAGCCATAGGACCACGTGATTGGTTGTCCTTGTGAATGTTACCTTGGTAACCATGACCCTTGGTAACACCCGTAACGTCGACAGTTTCACCTTCAGAGAAGACGTCAGCCTTAACTTCGTCTCCAACCTTGACATCCCCTAATTCAGCGTCACGGATTTCACCGATGAAGCGCTTAGGGGTCGTATTTGCTTTTGCTGCATGACCTTGTTCAGGCTTGTTGCTCAAGATTTCGCGCTTGTCGTCAAAACCAAGTTGAACAGCGTTGTAACCATCGTTTTCAACGGTCTTGATTTGCATAACAACGTTTGGGGTTACGTCGATAACAGTAACTGGTACCAATTCACCGTTGTCAGTGAAAACTTGAGTCATACCAACCTTTTTACCTAAGATTCCTTTGGCCATGAGTACACCTCCAATTTAATGTTTTTCGTTTTTAATAAGTAAGAAATAATTACAATTTGATTTCGATGTCAACACCACTTGGCAGATCAAGCTTCATTAATGAGTCAACCGTCTTAGGTGTTGGATCAATAATGTCGATCAAACGCTTGTGGGTCCGCATTTCAAATTGTTCCCGAGACTTCTTGAACTTGTGTGGTGAACGGATAACCGTGTAGATAGTCCGTTCAGTTGGTAACGGGATAGGACCTGAGATTTGAGCACCTGTCCGCTTAGCGGTATCAACAATCTTGTCAGCGGATTGGTCGAGAATACGGTGTTCATAAGCCTTTAACCGAATACGAATCTTTTGTTTTGCCATTATGTTCCCTCCTTCGTCAGATTTAAAATTTGACTAGCTCCGCGGAAATTACCGCCACATCCTGTGGCAAAGCGGCCGGGTGTGTCGCAACCTTCCGCATCAACGCTTCGCAGCTTAAACTCCCATGGGGGTAGGGCAAATCTACCCGCCAACGCTCAAGCACTTATCCATAATACTAAAGAATCGTTGCTATATCAAGTGTTTAAAGCAATTAATTTGAATTGAAATGTTTTTGCAAAGTAAAATCGTTTTCAAAAAGTTCATGATTTTCCGTGAAAATTAAAAAAATCGCAAATAATGGTTTCAATCCACTACTTACGATTTTTTCTTCTTATATGAATTACAGGCGGGCGCGTTTTGGCATCAGCAGGTTAAGGATGATTGCCAGCAAAGCCGCAACGGCAATTGGGGAACCCAACAGGTACTGCACCATTTGGGGAGCGGCACTCACGATCTTCTTTGGGATCAGAACCAGCGCAATCGTGATCACAATCGGCAAGCCGATAATGTAGAGGTCGCTCTCCCCCGTCTTCAAGCTGCGAATAACGTTCAACCCGTTTAACATGATCGTCACTGTAATGATGGCGAACACCCCGCCGATGACTGGTGCCGGAATGGCTGCCAGGAAGGCGGAAAGCTTGGTACAAAAGCCCAGGATGATGAACCAGCCCCCGGCAGCGATGAAGACCCGCTTACTGGCAACCCCGGTGATCGAAATGATCCCGGCGTTGGTTGAATATCCGGTAACCGGTGTGGTCCCGGTAATCGTGGCAACCAAACAGCTCAGTCCTTCACCGATGATCCCACGGTTCCACTGTTTCTTCGTAATGGTGTGGTTGGTAACCGCCCCCATCGCGAACCAGGTTCCAGTAGTTTCCGTCGTTAAGATCGCATAGATGATGATGAAAGTCAGGATGGCGGTCATGTCAAAGTGCATCCCCCAGTGGAAGACCGTTCGCTGCGGCAAACTGAACCAAGGCGCAGCAGCCACCGAAGAAGCATCGAAACGGCCCATGGCAGCACTCATGGCCGTCCCGACCAGCAGGGCAATAACGATCGAACCGGTCTTAAACAACTTTTGCACCCGGGGGAAGCGAATACTGATGGCTACACAAATCAGCAGGATCAACGCAGTCACGCCCGCCAGTTCCATGTTCTGGTAGACGTTCCCCTTGGCTTCAAAGATGTTGTCATTCAAAGCCGATGGAATCAGCGACAGGCCCACGCAGGTGATGATGGTACCGCCAACGACTGCCGGTACCAACCGGTTGATGATCTTCTGGAAGATCCCGCTCATCCCGAGCAGGACCAGCAGGATGGCCCCGATGAGCAACGCCCCCATCAGGGTCGCCATTCCACCGCCATGAACACCGCCGCTGGCCATAACGACCCCGGCGGCCGCCGTCAGCGGCACGAATGATGGTCCCTGGGAAACGGGCATCTTCATGAACCAAGCGGTCTGCAGGATCGTCCCAATCCCAGCCGCCAGGAAGGTTGCCTGCAAAAGGCCGGTCGAGTCCACCGCCCCCATTGCCAGCAGCCCCGCCAGGATAATCGGTGGGACATAGACATCCATTGCCAGGACGTGCTGCAGCCCCAGCAGGACTGCTTCCCCCGTCGGTACCTTTTCATCTGGGCCAATCAATAAATGTGCTTTCGTATCCATTCTTCTTTTCTTCCTCCTACCATCTAGGTTAGTTTTCATATACCAGGTGACCGTTGACGTAGACACCTTTGATATCGGCTGCTTCAGTCTGATACATCAAACGCTCAAACACGTCGGCATCGGACATCCGTTTCCACATCCGCTGGGCACGGACAACCTGAAGATCGGCCCGGCAGCCGACGGCGATTCGTCCGGCCGCTAAGTTTAGAGCCCGGGCCCCACCGGCCGTCGCCAGGTAAAAAGCAGTGGCCGCGGTGATCTGGGAATCGGCTACTCCCCGTTGCGCAGCAGGGCGGCGGCTATCAACCCCATCCGTCAGCATCCGCGATGACTTAACCGCCTGACGAATATTGTGATACAGGCTCGGCGTGTAGCCGCCTGAGATATCAGACCCCAGGCCAACCCGGTTTCCCATGGCCAGTAACTGGTGAACCGGCAGGACCCCGTTGCCAAAGTAGATGTTAGAAATCGGGCAGTGGGCAATGGCAGTCTGCTGCTTTCTGAGCAGCTGCATGTCCCCGCCGGTCAGCTGGGTTCCGTGGGCCATCACTGCCCGCGATGTCAGCAGGCCAAAGCGGTTCAACACCTCCGCATCATGCATCCCGAACCGGTCAATTGCGTATTGACTCTCCCAGTTGCTCTCGCTGACGTGGGATTGGATCGGCAGATCATACTTGGCTGCCAAGCGGCCCAACCCCGCCAGGGCCGCATTAGTACAGGACGGCACAAAGCGTGGCGTGATTACTGGCGTCACCAGGCTGTCCGGATCGGGACTCGCTTGGACCCGCTGGATAAACTGCTCACTCGCCGCCAGGGCGTCTTCAGCTGAGTGGTCGCGGTAGTAGTCGGGCGTCTGCTCTGGGTTATCCATTGTCACCTGACCAACGTAGCCCCGCAATCCCTGGCGCCGACATTCATCCGCCAGTACCATGTTGGCATCGACGTGAATCGTACCGAACATCATTGCCGTGGTCGTTCCGTGCGCCAGCAGCGTTTTAACAAAATCCTGGTACACCTTCCCAGCAAACACCTGATCACTGAAACGAGCCTCAAGGGGAAAGGTGTACACGTTCAGCCAGTCCGCCAGCGGCCGGTCGAGAGCCAAGCCCGCTTGAGGCCATTGCGGTGCGTGAACGTGCAGGTCAATAAAGCCGGGCAAAAGGTATTCGTCTTCGGCCAGCGCCCGCAAGCGGTGGTGCTGACGAGCGTTCGCAAGCACCCGGTCATAGTCGTCATCAGCTGGCAGTAAAACCCGTTCGATCCAGCCGGCGGTATCAACACAGACTAGGCAATCATTTAAGGGTTGGACATGGTATTCATCCTGCGCGGTAAACGCGCTCCCACGAATCACTAACGATTCCACAATTCATCCTCCTAATCATTCGGTGTTTTTAGTATAACACGAATATTGTTCTTTTCAGCAGCTAATATAATTCGTGCTAGTGGCTATTTTAGTCCTGGATACTGTTATATTCATTCGTTTAGCGCTTTCATCAGGCGAAGAAATTAATTTAAAAATAAAAAAGACCGGTAAATACCGATCTTCTTTAATCTAGTTATGATAACGAATTAGTCGTTACCCTTACCGCTCTTCTTGATGATGTCTTCTTGAACTGACTTAGGAACAGCTGAGTAGTGGTCGAAGGTCATCGTGAAGGTACCACGACCCTGGGTAGCAGAACGCAGGGCAGTAGCGTAACCGAACATTTCTGACAGTGGAACGAATGAGTGGATCAGTTGAGCGTTACCACGTTCTTCCATCCCGTCGATCGTACCACGACGAGCAGTTACTTGACCCATAACGTCACCCATGTTGTCTTGAGGAACAACAATGTCAACCTTCATGATTGGTTCAAGGATAACTGGATCAGCCTTCTTAGCAGCATTCTTCAGAGCGAGGGATGCAGCAACCTTGAAGGCCGCTTCACTAGAGTCGACTTCGTGGTAACTACCATCGTAAAGCTTAGCGTGCATGTCAACAAGTGGGTAGCCGGCAAGAACACCATTTTGCATAGCTTCCTTCAGACCTTGTTCAACAGCAGGGATGAATTCACGAGGAACAACCCCACCGACAATGGCATCTTCGAATTCGAAGCCCTTACCTTCTTCAAGTGGCGTAAATTCGATCCATACATCACCGTATTGACCCTTACCACCAGACTGACGAACGAACTTACCTTGGGCACTAGCCTTCTTGGTGAATGCTTCACGGTAAGATACTTGTGGCTTACCAACCTTAACTTCGGCGTGGAATTCACGACGCAGACGTTCAACAATGATGTCCAGGTGCAATTCACCCATCCCGGCGATCAGCGTTTCACCAGTTTCAGGGTTAGTTTCAGCCTTGAACGTTGGGTCTTCTTCAGCAAGCTTTTGCAGACCCTTATCCATCTTGTCTTGGTCAGCCTTTGACTTTGGTTCAACGGAAACCTGGATAACTGGGTCAGGGAAGTCCATTGATTCAAGTTGCAGTGGGTGATCAGGATCAGTCAGAGAGTCACCAGTAGTAGTGTTCTTCAGACCGATAGCAGCGGCGATATCACCAGAGAATACTTCTGGGATTTCGTGTTGTTGGTTAGAGTGCATTTGCAACAGACGACCGATACGTTCACGCTTGTCCTTAGTAGCGTTCAGAACGTAAGAACCGGATTGCAGTGAACCAGTGTAAACACGTAAGAAGGTCAGACGACCAACGAATGGGTCAGTAGCAATCTTGAAGGCCAAAGCAGCGAATGGCTTGTCGTCACCGGCAGTCAATTCAACTTCGTTACCATCAGCATCGTGAGCAACGAATGGCTTAACATCAAGTGGTGATGGCAGGTAGTCGATAACGGCATCAAGCATCATCTGGATACCCTTATCCTTGTAGGCAGAACCAGCCAATACAGGGAAGAGCTTTTCTTCCAGGGTCCCCTTACGGATAGCAGCCTTGATTTCGTCAACGGAGATGTCTTCCCCTTCAAGGTACTTTTCCATGATGTTGTCATCGATGTCCGCCAGCGTTTCGATCATTGCATCGTGACGCTTTTGAGCTTCATCCTTCAGGTCATCTGGAATGTCAACAGTATCCCAGTTGGTACCCAGCTTATCTTCATCGTAAACGTAGGCTACCATCTTAACCAAGTCAACAACACCGACGAATGAATCTTCGGCACCAATTGGCATTTGGATTGGCAGTGGGGTAACGTTCAGACGGTCCTTGATCGTTTGAACAGAGTAGTCAAAGTTGGCACCAACCTTGTCCATCTTGTTAGCAAAGACGATCCGTGGAACGTTAAACTGGTCGGCTTGACGCCAAACAGTTTCAGTCTGTGGTTCAACACCGGCTTGGGCATCCAGAACCGTTACGGCACCATCAAGCACCCGCAGCGCACGTTCAACTTCGACAGTGAAGTCCACGTGTCCTGGGGTATCGATGATGTTGATCCGGTAGTCCTTCCAAACGGCCGTAGTGGCAGCGGACGTGATAGTGATACCACGTTCCTTTTCTTCATCCATCCAGTCCATTTGTGAAGCACCATCGTGAGTTTCACCAATCTTGTGAATCTTACCGGTGTAGTAAAGAATCCGCTCAGTGGCAGTCGTCTTACCGGCATCGATGTGGGCCATGATACCGATGTTACGCGTCTTAGCAAGTGGATATTCACGTTTGTTAGCCATCTTAAAGTGTATCTCCTTCCGAAAGATAATATTTTATCGTCATTTTTTAGAAAAAGGGATGACGGTTATCAATCAACTACGTCACCCCTTTATTGTAACCAGTCAGGCAACTGGTTTCAATTGCCGATGATTACCAGCGGTAGTGTGCAAAGGCACGGTTGGCTTCTGCCATCCGGTGAGTGTCTTCACGCTTCTTAACGGAAGCACCGGTGTTGTTAGAAGCATCGATGATTTCACGGGAAAGCCGTTCAACCATGGTGTGTTCACCACGAAGCCGTGCGTATTGAACAATCCAACGAAGGCCTAAAGTGGTCCGCCGTTCTGGACGAACTTCGATTGGAACTTGGTAGTTAGAACCACCAACACGACGAGCCTTAACTTCAAGAACAGGCATAACGTTTTCCATAGCTTGTTGGAAAACTTCAACTGGATCGTTACCAGTTTCTTCCTTAATTTGGTCGAACGCTGCGTATAAAATCTTCGTAGCAGTTCCACGCTTACCATCAACCATCAGACGGTCGATTAAGCTCGTAACCAGCTTTGAGTTGTACACTGGATCTGGTAAAATTTCACGCTTTTGTACATGTCCTTTACGTGGCATTACTTAACTCCTCCTTAAAAATTACTTCTTAGGCTTCTTAGTACCGTACTTGGACCGTGATTGCATCCGGCCTTCAACACCGGCAGTATCGAGGGTACCACGGATGATGTGGTAACGAACCCCTGGCAAGTCCTTAACACGACCACCACGAATTAAAACAACTGAGTGTTCTTGGAGGTTGTGACCAATACCAGGAATGTAAGCAGTAACTTCGATCAGGTTGGAAAGACGTACACGGGCGTACTTCCGCAGAGCTGAGTTAGGCTTCTTAGGAGTCATGGTACCGACACGGGTAGCAACCCCACGCTTTTGTGGAGCCGGAACCTTAACTTCTTCCTTCTTAAAAGTGTTGTAAACATAGCCAAGAGCTGGTGACTTTGACTTGCCCTTGTGGCTCTTACGGCCTTTACGTACCAATTGGTTAATGGTTGGCATAATTTTTCCCCTTCCTTGTTTTTAAGTCCACACATCCAGGCGGTTCTTTTTGATGAATAAAAAAATTGCTGGATGGTTATTAGATTGTTGTGCCTTCGTTGACGCAAAAGTCTGCCCAACGACAGACACTCCGTTGCTAAAAAAGCACCTTAAATAGACTATCACGTCCCCAAATGAATGTCAACGCGATCGCCAGATTTATTTTGGCGGCAGCCGGCATAAATCCCGTCTGTTTATTATAGGAGGTTTTGCCATGTTTGCCAACTTATTCACTGCTATTTTCACATTCTGCCTTTCCTCGTTCACCAACTTGTGCGCCGCCCGCCTGGGGGTTGTCGGCGAGTCGCCCTGGTCACCAGCACGTTCCTACTGCCCGCACTGTCGTCATCCCCTCTGCTGGTGGCAGCTGATCCCCATCCTCGGCTTCATCCTTCAGGGCGGTCACTGTCACTTCTGCCGCCGAAGGATCCCCATCTACGACACCGCCTGTGAATTAGCCTGTGGACTTTTTGCCGGCCTGCTCGCCACCCCGTCACTTTTCCACAGTTTCCTGGTGGTGGTCGTCATCCAGGCCCTCCTTTTCATCGCCAGCTGCGATTACTACTACCAGTCCCTGTACCCGCTCAACCTGGCGGGACTCCTCCCCCTCTTGCTCATCATCCCCAACTGGTCGCCGCCCGCTGCCCTGACCTGGCTGATCATCACAACGACGCTTGGCCTTCTTACCGTCATGGCTGTATGCCTCAACTGGCTAGGCGGCGGGGACGTCATGTTCATCGCCATTCTCTTCTTCGCCTTCGGACTTGAGTACACGGCACTCATCATCCTCATTTCCTGCCTGGCCAGTCTTCCCTTCTTCATCGGCCGACGCCAGGCGCGGCTCCCCTTTCTGCCATTCCTATGCTTAGCGACCATCGTGGTTTTGACCATTACCTGTGCATAACAAAAAAGCCACGGCGCTTAACCGTGACTTATTCACTATTTATCCCCATCCTGGGTGGGCGTAATCTCCACCAGGAAGAGGTTGTGCCCAAACCGGGCCAGGTTTTCAATATTTTGCAACAGCAGGAGCAGCCAGGAGAAGGCCAGGCCAAACTCCAACAGTTCAAAGGCCGTCAGCGAAAGGTAGTAGCTGAGCTTAAAAACAATGTATTCCAGCCCCATCAAGGCTCCCATAACATAGGAAAGGATCAGGAACTGGCGGGTGACCTCGGGTAGAATCCAGCGGATCAATACGATCAGGATCAGCATGATGTAGACCAGCCACATCGAAACTCGGTCGTGCAGGACGTGAAACTGCGGGTCGTTGGGGAAAAGCCCAATTGACGCAACGCAGGCCGACAACATGTACAAAAGCAGCCGCAAGACCAAGACCCGCCGCCCCCGGTAACGCTTCTGGAGGTTAACGAACAGGTAATCCACCAGCGTCATCATCAGCAGCCCCGAAAAGATCAGGGTGACGTTGAACTGGAGGCTGGCAGAGTTCTCCGCGGTCCCCAGGAAGCTGAAGTTGTGCTTCCACCAGTCCCGTGACGAGTTGGTCAGCATTGAGAAGAGCATTCCCCCGATGATCATGATCGTAAGCAGGTTGGTAACTACCCCCGACGTCAGGGTCATCGCTAGGTTGATCATCAGGTAGTTGACCGCCGCGATAATCACAAAGGCGAAGACCGTGGTCGTGTAGAGGTCAAAGCTGGCGTCATTAAACATCTGGCCGAGCAGCCAGAAGATCGCCGAGAAGGAGAAGATCATGATTAATCCACAGGCGATCGCCAGCGGTGGCAGGCTGCGCCAATAAAAGTCCTTGGTCGGCCCGTTTTGGCGTACCTTTTCCACAATGAAGGTGGTGATAAAGAGGATCAGCCCCGAGATCACCCCCAGGATCATTGTCCCATTGGCCAGGGAGTAGTCACTCCCCGTCAGCGGAATCGGCCGCACCGTATTCCGTTCACGGAAGAAGGCATAAAAGACCAGGGTTGCCACCGCTGCGGGTAAGGCATACCACCAGAATGCAATCTGGGGCAGTTGGTCGATCACCCGTGACGACCGCACGTCGATCTGCTTGTGATTAACGCTCAGCGCCAGGCGATCCCCCGGCTGAAAGTCAGTCTGCTCTAGGGCCTCCTCCGGAATTTCAATTTGATATTTTTTGGTCAAGTAAACACCTCGTTTGCAACAAAAAAGAGGCCGGTAAAGCTTTACCAGCCTCTTCTTAATTTATCCACAAGCTTAGTTTTGCTTGTCTTCCTCTTTCATCTTGGCCTCAAGGTCCTTGATGGAGTAAGCAGCAACACTAACTTCCTTTGGCTTAATGTTCCGGTAGGTCGGCATCCCAGTACCAGCTGGAATGATCTTACCAATGATAACATTTTCCTTCAAACCAACCAGTGGGTCGTTCTTACCACGAATAGCAGCGTCGGTAAGTACCCGGGTCGTTTCCTGGAAGGAGGCAGCGGACAGGAAACTGTTGGTTTCGAGGGCCGCCTTGGTGATTCCAAGGATAACTGGACGAGCAGTTGCCGGAATACCGCCAGCGTACAGCGTTGGCTTGTTAGCATCACGGAATTGACCAATGTCCATCAGTTGACCAGGCAGGAGGTCAGTGTCACCTGGATCCATGACCCGAACCTTCCGCATCATCTGCCGAATCATGATTTCAACGTGCTTATCGAGCAGGTCAATACCCTGCATCCGGTAAACACCCTGAACTTGGGCCAGCAGGTAAGTTTCAGTGGACAGAACGTCACGAACCCGAATCAATTCCTTAGGATCGATTGAACCTTCGTTGAGGGCCGTCCCACGGTGAATGAAGTCACCTTCCGCAACCCGCATCCGAGCCGTGATTGGCAGGGTGTAAGTCCGGGTGTCGGTTTCACCCTTAACCGTAACGTCCTTGGTCCGTTCAGCTGGGTTTTCTTCGATGGAAACAACTTCACCAGTAACTTCGGTGATCGTTGCCCGACCTTTAGGGTTCCGTGCTTCCACAATTTCTTGCACACGAGGAAGCCCTTGAGTGATATCGTCGTTGCCGGCAACACCACCAGTGTGGAAGTTCCGCAGCGTCAGCTGAGTACCTGGTTCACCGATTGACTGAGCGGCAACCGTACCGACAGCTTCACCGGCTTCAACCCGGTCACCGGTAGCAGCGTTCCGACCGTAGCAACGTTCGCAGACACCGTGTTCAGTGTTGCAAGTGAAGGCGGAACGAATCGTAACCTTCTTAACACCGGCGTCGACGATCTTTTGAGCCATGTCTTCGTCAATCAGGACGTTCTTGCCAACGATCTTCTTGCCAGTCTTTGGATCAAAGACGGACTTCATCGTGTAACGACCCATGATCCGGTCATAGAGTGGTTCGATCATTTCGTTACCGTTAGTGATAGCCGTAACTTCAAGACCACGGTCAGTCCCACAGTCCTTTTCACGAACAACCACGTCTTGGGCAACATCAACCAGCCGCCGGGTCAGGTAACCTGAGTTGGCCGTCTTCAGGGCGGTATCAGTCATCCCCTTACGAGCACCGTGTGAGGACAGGAACATTTCCAGAACAGACAGCCCTTCGTAGAAGTTAGACAGGACAGGCAGTTCCATGATCTTACCGTTTGGTGAGGCCATCAGGCCACGCATCCCGGCCAGCTGAGTAAAGTTAGAAATGTTACCACGCGCACCGGAGTCAGACATCATGTTGATTGGGTTGTGGATATCCATGTGCTCAATCAGCTTGTTTTGCACTTCATCCTTGGCGTCGTTCCAAGCAGCGATAACCCGTTCGTACCGTTCGTCATCCGTGATCAGACCACGCCGGAATTGCTTCGTGATCAGAGCCACTTGCTTACGAGCGTTCTTGATGATTTCTGGCTTTTCAGGCAAGTCATGAATATCAGACATTGCAGTGGTCAGACCAGAAATCGTGGATTCGTAGTAACCGAGGTCCTTGATCCGGTCAAGGAATTGAGAAGTCTTCGTAACCTTGTATTGCTTGTAAACTTCGGCAATCAGGTCAGACAGGAAGCCCTTCTTGAATGGTGGAACCAGTGGTGCACTTTCCAGGTAGTCATGGATGTTTTCCCCCGGCTTGAGGAAGAACTTCTCGTCAACCCCTTCATGGATGTTGGCATCGGTTGGTTCGTTGATGTAGGCAAAGTCCTTTGGCATGATCCGGTTGAAGAGGAGCTTACCAACGGAAGTTACCATGATCTGGTTCCGCTGTTCGTCAGTGAATGGCTTGTCAGGGAATGATGATACTTGAACACCAACCCGGGTCTGCAGGGAAACGTAACCGTTCTTGTAGGCCATTTCAGCTTCGTCGGTATCCTTGAAGATCATTCCTTCGCCTTCACGACCCTTATCTTCAGTGGTCATGTAGTAGTTACCGATAACCATATCCTGTGATGGTGACACAATTGGTTCACCGTCACGAGGACTCAGAATGTGGTGAGCAGCCAGCATCAACAGCCGTGCTTCGGCCTGAGCTTCGTCAGACAATGGCACGTGGATGGCCATCTGGTCACCATCGAAATCGGCGTTGTAGGCGGTACATACCAGTGGGTGCAACCGCATGGACTTCCCAGAAACCAGGATTGGTTCGAAGGCCTGGATACCAAGCCGGTGCAGGGTAGGTGCCCGGTTCAGCAATACTGGGTGTTCCTTGATAACGTCTTCCAATACATCGAAGACATCATCATCACGACGGTCGATCTTCCGCTTGGCCGCCTTAACGTTAGCAGAGAGGCCCCGCTTAACTAATTCGTGCATAATGAATGGCTTGAACAGTTCCAGAGCCATTGGGACTGGCAGACCCATTTGGTTCATCTTCAGGGATGGACCAACATCGATAACGGAACGGCCAGAGTAGTCAACACGCTTACCAAGCAGGTTCTGACGGAACCGTCCTTGCTTACCCTTGAGCAGGTGCGACAGGGACTTCAGCGGACGGTTACCTGGGCCGGCAACCGGACGACCCCGCCGACCGTTATCGATCAGGGCGTCAACGGCTTCCTGCAGCATCCGCTTTTCGTTTTGCACGATGATTCCAGGTGCTTGGAGCTTGAGCAGGCGCTTCAGACGGTTGTTACGGTTGATAACCCGCCGGTAAAGGTCGTTCAAGTCAGAGGTAGCGAACCGGCCACCTTCCAGTTGAACCATTGGACGAAGGTCAGGCGGCATAACTGGAATGACATCCATGACCATCCATTCCGGCTTGTTGCCAGACTTGATGAAGGCTTCCAGGATGTCCAGACGCCGGATTGCCCGGGTCCGCTTTTGACCAGTAGCTTCCTTCAATTCTTCCTTCAGTTCGTCGGCTTCCTTCTGCAGGTCCACGTCGGCGAGCAGCTTCTTGATAGCAGCCGCACCCATTTCAGCGGTGAACTTGGTGCCGTATTCAGCCTTCTTCTCCCGGTATTCAGCTTCGGAGAGCAGTTGCTTCTTTTCCAGTGGGGTGTTACCAGGATCAAGAACCACGTAGGAAGCGAAGTAGATAACTTCTTCCAGGGAACGGGGGCTCATGTCCAGGACAAGACCCATCCGGCTTGGGATCCCCTTAAAGTACCAGATGTGGGAAACGGGAGCGGCCAGTTCGATGTGGCCCATCCGTTCACGACGAACCTTGGAACTAGTAACTTCGACTCCACAACGGTCACAAATCCGACCCTTGTAACGAATCCGCTTGTACTTACCACAAGCACACTCGTAGTCCTTAGTTGGGCCAAAGATTCGTTCGTCAAACAGACCCTGCTTCTCCGGCTTCAAGGTCCGGTAGTTGATGGTCTCCGGCTTCTTTACTTCACCGTAAGACCAGCTACGGATCTTGTCTGGAGATGCCAGACCGATCTGCATGCTTTCAAATTTATTGACATCAATCAAAGGATGTTCCTCCTTATTTCAGTAAATCTCAGTTGAAGAACGATTAATCTTGCTTGGTTTTATCTTCAGTCGTTGATGCAGATGGGGTCTTCGAAGCCGATTCTTTCTTCTTGTCATTGTCGGCATTGTGCTGCTCAGCGTACTTAGCCAGGGCGTCAACGCTGACAACTTCGGAGTCATCTTCATCCATGTTCTTTAATTGAACTTCCTGGTGCTTGCCATCGAGGACCTTCATATCAAGGCCCAGGGCCTGGAGTTCCTTAACCAGAACCCGGAATGATTCAGGAACACCTGGCTTTGGAATTGGCTGACCGTTGATGATGGCATCGTAAGTCCGAACACGACCAACGGTATCATCTGACTTGTAGGTCAGGATTTCTTGCAGAGTGTAGGCCGCACCGTAAGCTTCGAGGGCCCAAACTTCCATTTCACCGAACCGCTGACCACCGAATTGAGCTTTACCACCCAGCGGCTGTTGGGTAACCAGTGAGTAAGGACCAGTTGACCGCGCGTGAATCTTATCATCAACCATGTGAGCCAGCTTCAGGTAGTGCATGGAACCAACGGCAATCCGATTTTCAAATGGTTCACCGGTCCGACCATCATAGAGGATCGTCTTACCGTCTTCAGGGAACCCGGATTCACGAACCGCATCCCAAACGTCCTTGTCAGAGGCACCATCAAAGACCGGCGTTGCCATGTGAATCCCAAGCCGCTTAGCAGCCATCCCCAGGTGCAATTCAAGCAGCTGACCGATGTTCATACGACTTGGCACACCCATTGGACTCAACATGATGTCGATTGGGGTTCCATCTGGCATGTATGGCATATCTTCTTCAGGGATAACAATGGAAACAGTACCCTTGTTACCGTGACGACCGGACATCTTGTCACCAACTTGGATCTTCCGCTTTTGAGCGATGTAGACCCGGACCATGGTGTTGACACCTGGTGACAGTTCGTCCCCGTTTTCACGAGTGAAGACCTTAACATCCTGGATAATACCGCCACCGCCGTGAGGTACCCGCAGTGAGGTATCACGAACTTCACGGGACTTTTCACCAAAGATGGCGTGCAGGAGCCGTTCTTCGGCAGACAGTTCAGTCATTCCCTTTGGCGTAACCTTACCAACCAGGATATCACCATCATGAACTTCGGCACCGACCCGCACGATCCCGTTTTCATCGAGATCCTTCAGGGCATCGTCACCGACGTTAGGAATTTCCCGCGTCATTTCTTCAGGACCCAGCTTGGTTTCCCGAGCTTCTGATTCGTAGGATTCAATGTGAATCGAAGTGTAGACATCGTCCTTAACCAGGCGTTCGTTGATGGCGATGGCATCTTCGAAGTTGTAACCCTGCCAAGTCATGAAGGCGATCAGTGGGTTTTGACCAAGGGCTAATTCCCCTTGTTCCATGGATGGACCATCAGCTAAGACATCATCAGCGTCGACGTGTTCGCCGACCTTAACGATTGGCCGTTGGTTGTAATTCTTACCACCGTTGGAACGACGGAACTTCATCAGCTTGTAAGTGTCAAGACTGCCGTCATCTTCACGAACCCGCACTTCACGAGCATCGACGTATTCCACAGTACCGGCCTTCTTGGCAATCATGGCTACCCCAGAGTCATGAGCGGCCTTGTAGTCGATCCCCGTACTTACCAGCGGTGCGTGTGGGTTGAGCAGCGGAACAGCTTGCCGCTGCATGTTGGCACCCATCAGGGCACGGTTGGAGTCATCATTTTCAAGGAATGGAATACATGCGGAAGCGACGGAGACAACTTGCTTAGGAGAAACGTCCATGTAGTCGACGTTCTCAACACTAGTTTCAACGTATTCATCCTTGTCACGGGCCATAACCTCATCATCAACGAATGAACCATCGTCATTCAGTGGTGAGTTGGCTTGGGCAATCACAAAGTTATCTTCTTCGTCGGCAGTCAGGTAGTCGATCTTGTCGGTAACCTTGTGGGTCTTCCAGGAAACACGACGGTATGGCGTTTCAATGAAACCATACTTGTTAACCCGCGCGTAGGAAGACAGACTGTTGATCAGACCAATGTTTGGTCCTTCAGGTGTTTCAATTGGGCACATCCGACCATAGTGGGTGTAGTGCACGTCCCGGACTTCATAACCGGCCCGGTCACGCGTCAAACCACCAGGACCAAGGGCGGACAGACGCCGCTTGTGGGTCAATTCACCCAGCGGGTTGGTTTGATCCATGAATTGTGACAGCTGAGAGGAACCGAAGAATTCCTTGATAGATGCAACCACAGGCCGAATGTTGATCAGCTGTTGCGGCGTCACCGTGTCAGGATCTTGGATTGACATCCGTTCACGAACAACCCGTTCCATCCGGGCAAGCCCGATCCGGAATTGGTTTTGCAGCAGTTCACCCACGGAACGAATCCGCCGGTTACCCAAGTGGTCGATGTCATCAGTTGAGCCGATGCCTTCTTGCAGGTTGAAGAAGTAGTTCAAGGATGCAAGAATGTCGGCTGGTTCGATGTGCTTGTATTCCAATGGAATGTGGCCATTACCAATGATTGGCACAACCCGTTCTGGGTCCGTCTTGGAGTAAACCATAATCTTTTGCAGCTTAACGGGTTCCGTAACTACGGCTTCGTCAGATGGCGTGTAGGTAACCATCTTGAAGTCGTCGCGGTCCAGGTAAGTTTCCAGCTTCTTGAGAACTTCCTTGGTAACCGTGTCGCCCTTTTGTGCCAACACTTCACCAGTGTCAGGGTCAGCCAGGGTTTCCGCCAGGGTTTCACCGAGCAGCCGGTACTTGAGCATCAACTTCTTGTTAGTCTTGTAACGACCAACGGGAGCCATGTCGTAACGCTTTGGATCGAAGAACCGGGCCGTCAACAGGTTACGTGCTGAATCGGCGGTCTTTGGTTCACCTGGACGCAAACGTTCGTAGATGTCCTTCAATGCTTCCTCAACCCGGGAGTCTTCAGCATTCTTGTGGACATCCTTGTCCAAAGTCAGTGACAGGGTTTCACTGTCGCCACCGAACATGTCAATAATTTCATCATCGGAACCGAAGCCCAATGCCCGAACTAATTCCGTCATTGGCAGCTTCCGGGTCCGGTCAATCCGGACGTAGGAAACATTCTTAGCGTCGGTTTCGTATTCCAACCAGGCACCACGGTTAGGAATAAAGGTGGCACCGTAGTTTGTCCGACCATTCTTGTCGGTTTCTTCATTGTAGTAGACACCAGGGGAACGAACTAATTGTGAAACGATAACCCGTTCTGCCCCGTTGATAATGAAGGTCCCTTGATCAGTCATCAGTGGGAAGTCACCGAAGAAGACGTCCTGGGACTTGATCTCACCGGTTTCGTGGTTGGTCAACCGCAAAGTAACGTGCAGCGGTGCTGAGTAGTTAGCATCGTGTTCACGTGCTTCGTCAACAGTGTACTTAGGTTCTAATAGTTGATAGTCGACGAATTCCAGGGAAAGCTTACCTTGGAAGTCATCAATTGGCATAATGTCATCAAACATTTCCCGCAGCCCTTTATCCATGAACCAATTGTAGGAATTGGTCTGGATCTCAATCAGGTTAGGCAACTCGAGAACTTCTTTAATCCGGGAGTAACTACGACGGGTACGGTGTTTACCGTATTTTACTAAATGTCCGGCCAAACTGTTCACCTCTCTAATTTGTTGGGTGAGCCATTTTCAAATGTTACAATTGGGTTACAATTACCCCAAAAAGCAACTTTTGAGCAAAAAAAATCCAAAAACAGTTAGGAACTGTCTTTGGTTTTATTGCAGAACCCGATGGACAATAGATCACCGGGCTCAAATGAACTCACAAATTACATACTACTAAATTGTAGTGGTTGAAGATTGAATTGTCAAGGATTAAATAATCTCTTCCTTAGGGGTCCGTTTCAGCCCATTAATAATGCAGTCGATGATCAACTTGGTCCGCTGGTCACTAGTGATAGCATGTCCCCCGATCACCTGATAGGTCCCAAAGACGGGAGTCAGACTGGCCAGGAAGAGCTCTGCAGCTTCACGCGGCAAAAGGTCAGCCCGCAGTCCGACCTCGGGTTGTTTGAAGTATTCGCCAATTGGGCCCAGGTAATCCATCACAAAAATCATGTTGAACTTGCGCTGGGAACTCTTGGAAAGCAGCTGAATCGCCTGATTATACTGTTCGTAAATGCTGATCGTATGGTGTTTCTTCAGGACCTTAACGATTTCGAAGAGCTGTTCTTCCGGATCCAGTTGATGTTTGCGCAGGACCCTATTAATATCTTGATGGACCTTCCGTGAGAATTCTGTCATCACGCTTAGGAAAAGAACTTCCTTATCGCTGAAGTGGTGATACAAGGCCGGCTGGGTAATCCCAATCTCCTTGGCGATGTCTCGCGTCGATGTCTGGCCAAAGCCTTTTTGCATGAAGAGCCGCGTCGCCGTCTCTAAAATTGCCTGACGCGTCCTCTCCAGCTGCTCCGTTCGTTTCATTTAGTTGCCATCCCCTAAAAAAACATTTGTCCATATTATATTACCAGTTAGCATTCTTTGACAATGAATTCACAAATTAAGGAGCCGTCTAAACCATTAGGCTCTTTGTCAATCGGTAAGGATGAAGAGATTTTTGAGAACTAGACTAAGCCACTTTGGCTTTTGGTCTAGTTCTCTTTTTTGATAATTCACGAATCATGAGATTAGAAGTCTTCAACGAAACCAGAATTCTAATCCTAAAGTGGAAGAAGTTACGGAAGCCATATGCAGTCCGCTTGATTACTTTGATTTTATTATTGGTGCCTTCAATCGGCCCATTGGTTAATTGGGTATAAAAACTGGCGATAATTTCCTGCCGATGCTTAGCGAGCGTTCGCTTGACTCGCCTCATCGTAGTTGGTAAATTAGGCCGACTGATTAATTGATCAAGCAACTCTTGGCTGCGTTGACTGATTGCGGTGATTAAGTCTTGATAGTATTCGTAAGCCGCCCTTAACTCTGGAGAGAAGCTAAGCAGCCGTTCTACGACATCTTGGTTGGATAAATAAGCGTGGTTAAAGTTACGCCGGGAATAGTAGTGCAGGTAATCCAGCTGGCCTTCTTTAGCCATTAATAACTTCCAATAACGCTTTAAAGCGCGGTATTCATGTGTATTTGGCCCGTATTCTTTCATGACCTTAAGTCGGGCACTTTGAAGTGCCCGGTAAGCCTGGACAACAACGTGGAAATGGTCAGCTACGATGATCGCCTTGGGAAATAAATCATGGATAAGATTACGATAAGGCTCAAATAGATCGACGACGACAATCCTAACTGACCAGCGGGCCTTTTTAGAGTAGCGAGAAAGAAAGTAGCTACGCATAAAGCGCGAGTTACGGGATTGGATGATATCGATAGTGCGATGGTTCTGCGGATTCATTAGAATCATGCTCATTTCGCTTTGAGCGAATTTGCCCGACTTAAAATCATCAAAAGCAATCGTTGCCGGTAGCCAGCGACGATTGGGCTTAAAAGTATCTTCTAACCCTTCGAGCTGACGCTCAACGGTGTTAACGGAAACATTGTGATGGCTGG